>DAINAU010000350.1:0-1141 GCA_036733285.1 bacterium | reverse complement strand
CCGCTATTTTGAATCCAAATTATTTTATAAAATGTATCGCCGCCAGACGGTATAGCTGTTTTAGGATTTTGAAAATTAGCGTCATCCGAGTATTCTATTTTGTAAGCATATACCAGATTCGGATACAAGGGGTGATTAGTCCATTGGATAAATACTTCGCCAGAAGCCGGAGAATTTATGGTTTCAATATTAAACATTCCGGAATTGGCGTCGCCTTCTACATACTCTGAAACGTAATTGCTTGTTACTCCCAATATGTTGCAGCAATCGGTTGCGCGCGCTCTAAAATAATAAGTGTCTGCATCGCTTAACGAAGTAATTGTAAAACAAGTGTCCATTATATAAGAATTCGTTACCCAGAAACCGTTGAAGGAAGGATTTTGGGCGACTTCAAGTATATATGCTGGATTTATGTTGGTGTCAGACCAGCTTGTCCATTCAACTCTGATTTCGGTTGAAGATACTTTTGTTGCTGAAAGCATATTGAAACTTCCGCCGACGCCGGAATTTATTCTCGGATAGCCTCCGTAAATCTCAGATTCATTCAGTTTTATCGACATTTGATTTAAAGAAACTACTTTTACATTGTAGTATAATTCCGGAATTAAACCGGTAATAGTAGCGTTTAAAGTCTGCGTTCCGCTGACGTTCTGATAACATGATTTCATTTCGTCTATAGTATCAGTATCGAAAAATACTTTATAACCGTGAACGAGCGAACCTTCGTCCTTAGTCCAGCTAACATCTAAATCGCCAACTATAGAGCCCGGTCCAACTGATAAGATATTAAAAACCGAACCGGGAGCCGGAGCGGCTTTCGGATAACCTTGAACAATGCTTGACTCGTTTAATTTAATATCAGATTGATTTATAGAAACTACTTTTACTTGGTAATATAATTCATAGTTCAAACCAGATATAGTAGCGTTTAAAGTTTCTGTGCCGCTGACGTTTTGAAAAAACGATTTCATTTCGTCTATGGTATCAGTATCGTAAAATACTTTATACCCGGTAACGAGCGAGCCAGGATCGGCAGTCCAATTTACGAATAAATCGCCTGTGAAAGCGCCTTCTCCAATGGAATTAATATTGAAAATTGAACCCGGAGCGGGCTGAGCTTTCGGATAGCCGGAGCTTATAT
>DAINAU010000349.1:0-1448 GCA_036733285.1 bacterium | reverse complement strand
AGTTATAATGCGTCCGTAATACCCTGCTGTAGTATTATCCGTCGGATCGACTGTTCCGCTGTAATTTTCCCAGCTTGTAGTCGACGGATTATACCAGTAAATATTCAATTGATACTCGTAAGGAGTTCCGTTTAATTCCGCTCCGGTCTGGAAATTAGTTCCAAACCTCGAATTAATCGATTCCGTGCAATTTCCTAAATCAGTCAAATTGTAATACAATACCAATTTCGCCGGATTCTGTTCGTCAAACGTCATTCCTTCAGGATAGAATTCTCTCGCGGTTCCGGACAAAATTATTTTTGTGGTATCCGCTGTTCCGGTTATTGCCGAAGGCGAAACGTCTTTAATTCCAATTTTAGTGTTTGCCGCGCGTATTGAATTAGCCGGAACTACGAGAACGGTTTTTCCATTATCGAACAATATTCCGCCGCTGTCGTAAATAACTGATTCTTCGGCTTGATGCATATATTTAATCTTGAAGCCCGAAGAATTTTTCATTATCGCAATAATGGTGTCTCCCGCATTCGACCAATCAAACGAATAATGATTTTCTCCTTCTTCTACCGAAGTCAATTGCTGCGCGTCATAAGGCGAATTCCCTGCGCTGTCAACATATCTCATATAAGTTGCAAAATCAGCGTTCTTCAATTCCTGAACATAATCGCCTACAGTTTTTCCTGGTTCATTATAATACGTTCTGAAATTAAAAGTTCCGCTGTCAACCTGCGACCAGGTTACTACATCGCCATCCGTATTCCAGCTCGGATTCCAGCAGAATCTATCGCTATTTGTAAGTTTAGTCATTCTTGAATCGGTTCTGCTTGCAATCTTTGAACCGGAAGAAACAACGCCTCGCCAATCGTTTATAACGTAAATATCAGAAATATAAATATCTCTATCGCTGTTTGAACCTACGCTGTCCCATTTAAAAATAACGAATGCTATTTTTGAACCGTCCGGACTGAATTTAGGTTGCCCGAGAAAATATGAATAATAATTCCCGCTTTCAAGAGCTATGCCTGCGCTTGTTAAAGTATAAGTATTCGCTCCGTCGGAAACTCTTAATTCGCGATGAGCCGCAAGACTGCTGCCATAGACATATACTATGGTTTCAGAACCATTAATAACGTCCGCGCTTGTGATTCTTGTTGTCGAGCTTTTCGAATATAAAGTTTGGTTCCCGCTGAAATAATCGTTCGGAGTAAAATCTTTTTGCGAGCCGTCGTCTTTAATCCTGAAAATATTTGAACGCCACTGTCCGTTGTAATAATGCCAAGCGGAAAACATCAAATAATTATTGGTTCCTCCGTCGCTTGAATAACCCCATCCAAGACGCGACATATTGCTGATAAAACCGTTTGCGCTGCTAAACGAATTAGCGCTCAAAATTTCAGTCTGGTTTCCTTGATAATCAACCGTATAAATTCCAAAACTGTCGGTTCCGTCTT
>DAINAU010000348.1:0-1496 GCA_036733285.1 bacterium | reverse complement strand
TTTCACTTGATTTAGCGCGAAAAGTTTATAGGTTTAAACTTGCTCTTCGCGGTTGTTAACGAAGCATTGTCAATTGATTGTAAGCGTTCATTAAAAGGTTTCTGACCTGAATTGTAAATTCAAGCGCCATAGACGCTTTTTGTCCCGCAATCATTACGTCGTGAACGTTTGACGTTTCGCCAAGAACAAGTTTTTTATTCATTTCATCAGCGTATAATTGAGCGTCGTTGGCGTCTGTAATCTGAGATTTTAAAATTGAAGCAAAGCTATCGACAAGTTGAAGTCCTTCGGATTTTTCAGGAGCCGAATTCGTTTTATTGATACGCGAAGGAGCAACCTGATTTAATAATTCCATACCGGGTTGTAAATCAATCATAATTTACCTCTTAAAAGAATTTTAAATCTAAACAATCCGTTTTAACGGTTTTTTAATAAATAGACCAAAATAGTAACAACAATGCAACCTCTAAAAAATTTTCGGCGGATTCCAACGAATGTTTTAAGAGATTTGGCCGCGCTTGAAAAAATTGTAGCATTTATTTAACGCATTATAATTAGCATACTAATAATTATCAAGTTTTTTTTTTATTATTTTATTTTTTTATTTTGACATTAAAGCTAACGAGTAATATAATAAAAATTTTGCTATTCCTGTATTTTCTTGAAAACCGCTAAAACGGTTAAGAAACAAAAGTTTTTTTATCATTGTCCCCGCGATAAATTGCGAAGTCAATGACAAAAAAATATATATGAACCGTTTTAACGGTTTTTCATAGAGCGGTCGAATAGCGACAATCGCTTTATAATAAACTTTAAAGAAGGCGCAGATATGAATTTATTAAAAAAACGCAGATTAACGATTTGTTATTCTATCATAATACTTCTATTTTTTTGCTGCGCGAAAAAACCGGCAATAGATTTGACTTCAGGACGTTTGCGAGTCGGATTCGACGTTGACGATACTTTATTATTTTCAACTCCGGCGTTTGACAGAGCGAAAGAAAAATTTGATTGGGGATCCGATGAATTCTGGAACGAGGTTAATACTTCGGATTCCGCCGTTTCCTTAATAAAAACAAAGACCTTTGAAATAATAAAAAATCATCAAGCTCAAAACTGCGATATATTCGTTATTACGGCAAGACCCGGAAACGGAGGGGAAAGCCTTAAAAAATTTATAAGCGAGAAATTCGATATTCCCGAAGAAAATATATATTTTGAACCAAATTCAAAAATTGAAAGAATCAGACAATTAAAACTTAATATTTTTTACGGCGATTCCGATACTGATATCAGCGACGCTCAGAGCGCTGGCGCGGAAGGAATAAGAATTCAAAGAAGCGAAAAATCTTCTTATAAAGATAATTCCGGCAAATTGGCAAAATACAATCCCGGCAAATTTAAAGAAAAAATAATCGAAGATTCTGCGGAATAATTTTTTTTCAAGGAGATGGTATGATAAATAAAATATAGCGCGGGTTAACTTCGCGAAGTAA
>DAINAU010000347.1:0-1535 GCA_036733285.1 bacterium | reverse complement strand
CGGTTTTTTTAAAATAATAAGCGAAGACAGCGCATTAAGGAATAACGCGTTCGGCGATGTAATGAAACGCTTTGCAAAATATATGGAAGGTTCTGTGAGACGGACATTTTTAGCCGGCGGCAGACCGGAACAATGGCAGCCGTCGAAAAAGAAAAAAGGCAAGACATTAATAAAAGGCGGCCGGTTGATGAAGGTTTATTCGGAAACGGGGAATGATTATATATTGCTTGGTTCAAATCTTACATACGCGCGGATACATCAATACGGCGGCGAGATAAAGAAATATGCGCGCAGTTCAATCAAGGTTCAAAATAGATATACAAAAGGCAAAAACAAAGGAAGATTTAAAAAAGGAACAACATTTGGTCAGGGTTTTACATTCAAAGAACATAGTATAACAATACCTGCGCGTCCGTATCTGCCTGAAAAGGAATTGCTGAGCGAGGACTGGGACTGGTTAAGAAACGAGATAAACGATTTTATAACAAAGGTAAAATAAAATGGCGCTTTCGATACTTGAGATTTTAAATGCGGTTAAAGACGAATTAGAAGATAAACTCGTAACAAACGGCGATTGCTCATACATAAATTTTTATAACGGCGAGTTTGATGAAATGGAACTCGACGAATTGCGGCAATATAATTTTCCGGCAATATATATAACATTCTACGATGATAAGCCGGATTCGGCGGCTTCAGGAACGCGCGATATATTAATGCGTTTCGGGATAATGGCGGTTATCTCTAATTTTGACGGCATCAACGAAAACTTATACGGTCAGGAAGGCGCGTTAAAATTAGCTGAAGAAATAAACGCGCTGGTTGACGGCAAAGAATTCGGATTAAAACAGAAAGGCTCGGATGTAATCAGAAGCGCGGGCATATATATAATCGGAGTAATAAAAGAAATAGCGGCTGTAGGCATAGATTTTGAGATACAGCGTTATAGCGAATTGGATTAAATTTATTTTTTATAGAGGTGTTGACAGTGGAACGAAATATTTTTGAAAATTTTAATCAATTGGTAGTGAGTTCGGAATTGCGGCAATCGGGAATTAACCAGCCGGCTGCTCTTGACAAAAGGTTTAATTTTGAAAAAGGAAACATATTACAGGTAGAGCCGCAGTTTGAAATTGCCGAAGACGAAGTAACAGGATATGAAGAAGCTACGGACATTGATTATCGCGGCGACCGTATTGGCGGTTTTAATTTATCATTTCCGAAAGCGCAGATACAGCATCTTCAGCATATACTCGGATTCGCTTATTGCGGAAGTTATGAATTTATCGGCGTCGGCTCCGACGGAACTAAAAGCGTATTAACGCCAGGCGACGCGATAGAACCATATTTATTTTCAGCAATGTTTCAGGAATCGGAACTCCAAAAAACATTATTTGCGTCGCTCGCTTACGAGAATTTCGATATTGTATTCGAAAAAGAAAAATTTGTAAAAGCAAGCGCGGCGGTTCGCGGAACGGGATATAATGAAAAAAATTGGAAAAGAGAAAAAGTAACGACTCAATCCGCCGTCGGCA
>DAINAU010000346.1:0-1537 GCA_036733285.1 bacterium | reverse complement strand
TATATTTATCTTAACTCACAATATTACGGAGAGTATTTAATCACAGATACCAACATTTATATTCCAATTACGGGATTTAATATTAATCAACAAAATAAAGTAGAAGTAATCAAGTGGAAAAATTGGATAACTCCGCCATATACAGATTTTACCGTTGATGTTAGAGATACCACATACCGATTTATATTACCATATTATTATAGTTCGCTGCCACAAGATAAATACATCGAGGGTATTTCAATAGAGCAATACAAAAAAACTTATGTTGAATTTATAGGTGGAGTATCGGCTGAATATTTTGTAAGTATAGCGCCGGAATTCCAATTTGATTTAACGCAATATATCAGTGATTATTCACGCTATAAAAAACTATGGGAGTTATATCCACAATTAACAGGGATGTCGGGGTATGAATTCTGGAAAGAATTTGCCATACTTGAAAATGATAATTATTACCGCGAACCGTATTTAGAATATTTTAAATTTAAAAGATTAAATGATAAATATAAATAAAGTTTAACTATTAAATTATTCAGGAAATAAAAATGGATAGAAATTTAGTTATTGCAAATATAAAAGAAAATATGCAAAAAATATATAATGCTTTTGGCATTATAGAAAATTGTTTATTACAAAATAAATTAGACGATATTGATTATGCGATAGTATTATCTAAAAAATCTCTTGATAGTATCGTTGTAGATTTAAATAAATTAAAAAATGAAGGTTAAGAGTATGCCGTTAGAAAATATTAAAAATTTTGACGATAGAACTTTAAATAAAGAATTTGCTAAATGCTGTATTAAAAACGAATTGCAGAAAATAATTTATACCGTAGAGTCGTTGATTAGATTTATTGACGATAAACACAGCGAGATTGCAGAATATAAAAAGAAAAGTTTGTATTCTGCAATATCCGAAATAGACAGAATAATATCGGAAGGAGAAGACATTAAAAATGATAATATTAAATCATAAAAGAACAGTCTTTGAAAAAACATATTGTTTTTCAGAATTATATTTTAATAACGAAAAATTTATATGTTATTTGCTTGAGGACGCTGATAGAGACTTGGCGCAAGGGAAAGATACGATTGAAGGTATAAAAAAAATAAAATCTTTATATCCAAAGGCAGTTGCAATTCCTTACGGGGAATATATTTTAGGTTGGAGATGGTCTAATTCTTTATCTCATAGATATACTGATTTAGCAGACGATTTCCCGGAGTTAATAAACGAGTATAAAGGAATAAAAGGATTATTGCTCCCGCATATCAAAGACGTAAAAGGATTTGAATATATAATGTATCATACGGGACAATTTGAGTATCACACCGCCGGATGTCCTTTAACGAGAATAAATACTGATTATGGAAAATTTGCAGGCAGTAAAGAAGCTTTTATTAAGTTAATGACAAAACTATATAATTGCCGCAAAGATATATTCGCTGGAAATGCTATAGTAATAATTGAGAAGGACGCGGCTTAAAAGTTTAACAGTTAAATTATTTAAATGGAGAAAATAATGTTAGATAAA
>DAINAU010000345.1:0-1538 GCA_036733285.1 bacterium | reverse complement strand
CGTCATACAGAGGATATGACGCGGCTTCGATTACCTCACACCCCGGATTAGCCGCAAATTTACTTAATCCGCCGTCGTATGTCAAATTGCTTATTGTTACAGTGCCGGAAGCGTTATTGGTTATTGTAGAACCTGTTATGGTTATAATCCAAGAATCAGTTGAAGATCCCGAACCGCTTACGCTTTTTGACGGGCTTCCGCCAAATCCGGTTCCGCTTAAACTTACGTCCGCGGAATTTCCAGTCCATGTCATAACCGCCGGAACCTCGATTTTTATAGTTTCCATAATCTTATAAACTGAAGTTCCTGTAATTTTAATTGAAATAGATTGTTCTGAATCGCCGATTGTTCCCGCGACCGAATCCGGTATTGTTATTACCGCGCTTCCGAATCCGCTTTGCGGAATAGCGCTTATTATTGCGGTTCCGGTGCAATATCCTACATTATGCTCGCCAAGATGACTGACGTCTCCGTCGTCATACATATCCCATTCTGATTCAAGCGTTGGAAATCCCGAACCCGGATTTGTTGAAACGCCGGATAAAACAGATGTTTTTCTGACTAAAGTTTTATCCAGTGTCGTATGAGAACCGCTTGTCCATGCTGTGCCTGGATCTTCGCCGATGCATCCAATAATATCTACCGGACTTGTAGTAGATATTTTATATAATACTACCGCGTCATCGCCGTTAAAATCTACCGCGTTATTAGCTGTTTTACTGCCGGCATAAGTCGTTCCCGATTTGGTATAAACTATGCACGAACCGTTTGTTAAAGTTCCTGAAAGCTGAATATCCTGAGTCGTTGAACTCGAACCGTTTGAATACAATCTTAATCTATAATCAGCAAGGTTAACGTCGCTTCCGGTTCCATTATAAACTTCAATATATTTTTCAACGCCTGCAGAACCTTCTATATACTCGGAAATAATCAAATCCGAAGTTGTTCCTCCGGTTCCCATTCCGCCGGCAACAGTTACCGTAATGCTGTCGTTTGCAGTATCCAATTGAAAATTCTGAGTTAATTCTCCATTAGTAAAATTATTAGAGCCGGCAGGACTCGCAGTTCCGGTTTCTGCCGTTATTGTTATTGAATCGTCATAATCGTATAAATCGCCGCCTTCGTCCCGCGCTGTTATTGTCAAACTGAAATTTGTATTTATTACGGTAGTCTCGGGAGCCGTTATTGAAAAAGAAGTCAATTTGCCGATTATTAAAGTAGTATTTGAAGTTACAGAATCTCCATACGAATAACCGTCGTAAGGCGCTACAACAAACGAACACGCATCGTCTTTTGAAAATACGCCGGACAATGTCGCCCCTGTTTCGCCCGCTATTGCCGCTCCGTTTTTATACCATTGATAACTATGAGAACCCGCCGCGTCTCCGTCGGCGTCCGAATACGTAAAATTAGCCGTCAACGCGCTTATTGAAAAAGTATTTGGAACATCGGACGAACTTACATATACGCTTGAAGCCGCAGGTTTTGTGTTTAAAACTGAAAAACTGAAAGGCGACGCCTGAGCCGTAGCTTCGGTA
>DAINAU010000344.1:0-1546 GCA_036733285.1 bacterium | reverse complement strand
CTTTTTTTCAATATGGTATCAGATTCGTTCCCCTGACTTCGGGTTGTCTGAACATTGAATACGAATGAAAAAGATTTTATAAATCTGCGTAAAGTGTTCAATAAAGATAGCTCGGCGGTTAGAAAAACAATCGAATCGTATATTGAAAAATTTAACGCAACGCCTAAAAATCATTTAACAAGTAATTTGAGCATAAACGAGTATCACGAAAAAAATATAAAAGAACGCAAGACTGCGCAATATTTAGAATTAAATTGTTTAACAATGTGGCAGTATGTTCGGGATTTAAACGGAATATGTTCGTATAATTTTTACATAAGCCAAATAAAAGAATCACAAGTATTTATAAAGGAATTAAAAAGATTTTATAAATGCGCGATTAACGGTAGATATGAAGAAATAATTTGTCAATTAATTTTTGACGAACCGGAAAAGATTTATCTATACGGACTGGACGGCGAACTATTGGGCGAGGGATTATTGCAGTATGAAGCAGATTTAAGAATATATTACGGAACGCTTGAAAATCCGTCAGTATCAATTAAAGACGCGGCGATGCTTGAAAATGAAACCGAAAAAAATATAATATTAAAACTCCGGCAAAAGCAAATAAAACAAACCAAGCCGCGCACAGTATCGGTTAAAAGTTTAAGCAAAACAGCGCAGGAACGATTTTATTCAAGTTTAACGCAAAACGCTATAAACATAAATGACAATACGCAGGATTATAACAAAGCGCGGGCAATAGAGCGTTTTTCGATAATAAAAGAGTGGGAGCGTTTTTGTAAAGAAATAAGCAAAGACGGCGATATAAGCAAAGTTGAAATGATGCACAAATTTTTAAGATACTTATTTATTGATAATTCTGAAAATAAAATCAGCATACAAACGCTATACCGCTGGTTAAAATCGTATAACGAAAAAGATATAAACGGTTTAATGACAAAATACGGAAAAATAAAAAAATAAAATTCGGGATTAATAATTGACAAAGATGTTTGACTTGAATTTGCAAAATGAATTTAAAAATTATGGAACGTTTGACAAGCCGGTGGTCTGTATTAAAGCCGCCGCGATGCTTGAAAATATTAGTGAAAATGGAATACATAAAAAAATTCAACGCGGAAAAATGAAATTTGTTAATATCAATAAGCAAAAAAATAATCCAATTATTCCGCGCGGCGTATATATAACGGATTTAAGCGCATCTGCGCAGCGCAGATATTACGAAAGTCAAAAAAGCGTGAACGAAAAACTATTAGAGGAATCGAGAATATTCAATGCGGCATCTGAAAAGATGACCGCTTTATCGCAGGCGGTAAAAAGCGCGCGCGCAGGCGAGATAATCCAAACAAATAAAATACTAATACAACCGCCGCAAAACAACAAAGATTTAAAACTGCTTGACGATGTAGCCAATTATAACAGGGAACGCGCATTTAAAAAATACGGAATAATTCAGGAATTTAAAAATTATGAATTCAGGGCGATAATAAGCCGCAGTAAAACAGAAATCAAGAAAACAGAAATTTTAAAAACCTTTTTA
>DAINAU010000343.1:0-1619 GCA_036733285.1 bacterium | reverse complement strand
CAATCTTACAAAATTGACGCGATAGGATGGGGCGCGGCTCAGTATGTCTTCGAATATTCAAAATTGAATTCAATTGGAGACTTATATATCGAACGTAAAGCTCATAAAAATGCGGACACTGATTCAATGAGTTTGGGAGGCGCGTATTTTTATAATGGAAACTCAATTGACGCAGATATAAATAATTTTGATTTTATAATAAAAACGTCGGCGGATATTCAGAACTCAAATTCTGCTATTGAATTTCCTCCATATTTGAACAAACCCCAGATTCCGGCGATAACATCTCCGATGAATAATTTGAAAACTTCTGATACTTCTGTTAACATTTACGTTTCAGCGGCGCAGGAAAATATCGGCGATACCTTGTATTTATATAGAAACAACTATCTGTATTCGCAATTATTAATTAATTCCGTTTCAATGACTTTTAACGATGTTCAGTTAGTTTTGAACGCATATAACAATTTTTATTGCCTGACAGGAGACAGCGTTATACCGGTTCTAAAATCTGATTCTTCCAACGTAATCAATTTACTGAACGACAAATCCGGACCGGTTCCTTCAATTTCTGTTTTTGAAGATACTATAGTAACAAATCCGTTAATAAAATTCAATTCATTTGAAGACTCGACTTCAATTATATGGTATCAGTTGTTGATTGACAATTCGTCTGATTTCGCAAATCCATATTATTATACAAGCCCAACAAATTCAGTTCAGATAGATACGCCGCTGGAACAGGGAAAAACATATTACGTTAAAATCCGCGCCGCCGACGAATTCAATAATACCGGAAATTATTCGGATTCAATGACCATAAGAATCATTGATATTTTAACGGTTCCTTCGATAATATTTCCGAATAGTTTAATTGATACAAATACGCTTCCTTTAGCAATAAGCGGAACCGTTTCGGGAAATCCCGAAATAGACACGGCAGTTTTATATATTAATGACGTTGCGCGTTATTATACGGATTTGTTTTCCGCCGGAAATGACAGCGGATTTAATTTTTCAGTTTCAGAATTGTCCGACGACACTCACGAGATATATGTCAGGGTATTCAACAGAATAAACGGCATTTACAGCGACAAATCAAATAGAATTAAGATTTTATTCGATTCAACCGGTCCGAATCCGTCCGCCGTAAGTTTTGACGATAAATATTCAACTTCGGCAATATTGAATTTCGACGATTTTACCGATTCGAGTCAGATAATAAAATATTATATTTATATTGCTCAAGACGCGGATTTTGCCGATTCTTTAATTTATTCGGCGAATTCATCGTATTATGAATTTCAATCCGGATATGGAGTTTATTATATTAAAATTCAGGCGGAAGATAAATTCGGAAACAAGGGCGGTTTTTCAAATACCGACACATTTGCGTTAAAAGTTTTTGAAACGTCAAATCATATTGTGTTCAGCGAAATACAGGTTGGAGGCGCAAACACAACCGATGAGTTTATCGAGATATATAATCCGACGGAAGAAAACATATCGTTGAACGGTTGGTCTATACAGAGATATACGAGTTCGGGAGCTCTACAGAATCCTATAGTTGCGGATTTTGGAGAAGCGGTAATCAGGGCAAAATCTTATTATTTGCTGAC
>DAINAU010000342.1:0-1652 GCA_036733285.1 bacterium | reverse complement strand
ATTATGTTCCTGTAAGTTTTAACTTTGATACCATAGCAGTTATAACAATTGGAGACGAAGTAAATTTGAGAGATAGCGTTTCTCTGGTTTTTGAAAGAGATATAACTGCGCCGGTTAAACCTTCGTTATTGAATTTAACTAACGGCGAAACCGTATTAAGCTCTACTATGATGAAATGGACTGCTTCCGCTGATACTCAATCCGGATTAAGCAATTATCTTGTTCAAATAGCTTCAGATTCGGCTTTTGACACAATCGTATATTATATTGCAGTTCCGGTTTCCGATACTGAAACCGCTCTAGATATGTCGATTGGAAGAGATACTTTCTACTGGAGAGTATTGGCTTTTGACAAGGTATATAATTATGATACTACGGTAACTTCAGGAACATTCGTGATTTTGAATCAGGTTCCGGTAATATTATCTCTTAGTTTATACGATACTCCGGCTCAAAATGTTTCGTTTGCGGCTGATATTAACGGAGGAGATAGTCTTAACATTGCCGAAGATACGGTTTATTATAATAATTCTTCGGCAAACATCGCTTTGCAGTTTGCCGCAGTATGGACAAACGGAGATTCGCTTATTAATAACAGTTTGACATATACTTCGGTTTTCGGGTCCGGAGTAATAAACGATAATAATGCGGACAGAACTGAAACAGACGTATTTACTTTAACGATTAATTCGCCTGCAATTAATGCGGATACAGTTTTAATGATTATAGTCAATGACGGAAACGATGCGGATACTGATTTCATAAAAATTAATTTAATTCAGGATATGGTTGTTGATACGGTTCAGCTTGTATCGCCTGCTTTGAATAATTATACTACTGATTCAACTCCGTCGTTTGCGTGGACGGCTGTGTCGTTTGACACTTCCGGAATAGATTCTTATTATCTTGTTTTGAGTTCGGACGAGAATTTTACCAATGATACTTTTGCGGTAGAGATTTCTGCCGGTATCGCGGCTTGCACGTATAATTCGGGTCTTGCGGACGGAGTTTATTATTGGACTATACTTGCCAGAGACAGAGTTAATAATATATCCGATTCGACGGCTGGCAAATTAGAATACAGGAAAATTACGATAGATTCTACAAACCCAGTTATAACCAATATTTATGTTAGAGCGGATAATGATACTTACTGGTATGCCACTTCGATAGATACTTCCGCGCAGATAAATATTTCCGCGGCGGCAAGCGATACTATTTATTATAATAATTCGATTGCGAATAATTTGCATATTAACATAGTTTCGCAAGACGTTAATTTTGAAACGGTCTACGGCTCGCCTGCGTTCAACAGCGATACGGTTTATTCTTTGACTTTAATTAAGAATGATACTTTAACTTATTCGGTTTTAACTTCGTCGGCTGGAAACACCACGATTATAACAACGGTCGGCGACAGCGCGGGATTAACCGATACGTTTGTTTTGATTTTTGAACAGGATATTACCGCGCCTGATACCGTAACTTTATTAACGCTAATAAACGGAGAAACAATAGCGGCTCCCGCAGATATGATATGGACCGCGTCAGCCGATACAAAAACAGGCGTTGCTCAATCGGGCGTTAGAGATTATTCGGTTGTAATTTCCAGACTTTCGGATTTGAGTTCCGTAGCGGTTGACACAATAATA
>DAINAU010000341.1:0-1728 GCA_036733285.1 bacterium | reverse complement strand
TAATCTTCATTTCAGCGCATATAACACAGGCGATACGTGTTTAATGGATACGATGTATTATAGAATGATAACCGCAACTGAAACAAGCGGCTGGTTTGTTTATAATACGCCAGACACAATATGGACATTATCTCAAACCGATGGTTTAAAAACTCTAACTTTGCAGGTCAAAGACTGGTTTGGAAATATAGCGCAAAGTTCCGCGATGATTACGCTTGATATGACGGCGCCAACGGTTAATGAATTTGTTTTAAACAATGGGATTAATGTTACTACTGAAACTCAAATTATATTGACTTTTTCCGTATCGGATAATCTGTCCGGAGTTTATGATACAATGGTAATATCGGGAAGCATAGCGGATATGTTTGAGACTAATCTTGTTTCTCCTAAAACTGTCTTTTTCACAAATGAAAACGGATTTAAAACATTATCCGCGGTATTTAGAGATAACGCGGGAAATTCTGTAACCGTTTCGGATTCGATATTGCTTGATAATTCAGGACCGTCGTTTGTTTTTACTCCGGTAACATGGGCGGATACGACACAGTCTGTGAATTTTCAATTTTATGTAACTGATTATAACTACGTGAAATATGTAAAATTATTTTATATAGATATTGATTCTTCCGCGCAATTATCCAATCTAACGGAAATATCTGCTAATGGAAATGATTCAAATGTTTTATCAGGAACTTTAACAATTCCAAATAGAACGTCTAACGCTTTGGATTCAGGATATATTTATTACTATTTGGAATCTTCTGACAGTATTAATAATAAATCTTATTATGTTTTATCAGGCGAGAGCAAATCGGCTCCTGATGATATAACCAAATTATTAAAACTTCAAAGAATAGATTTTTCAGCGCCTTCAATTTCAATAAATCAAGGAGCTTATACGAACAATGTAACTTGTTCGGTTGTCATAAACGCAGTATCAGTGTCCGGAATTGCTTTAACCGGCGGTAAAATTTATGGCGATATAACAAATACCGTCAACATAACAGATACGGCGATTACAAATTATGGAATCTCTTTAACTGAAGCCAATGGACTTAAAACAATTTATTGCGTTTATGTTGACGCAATGGGAAACACTTCTCCGGCTGGAACGGCTTCCATATTTTTTGACAATGTCAATCCGGTTGTTACGCTCAGCATAGGTTCGGCTGATGTAACAAACGAAACTGCGCAACTGATTGCTTTAACGTATTCTGATTCAACTCCTTGCAGAGATACTTACGAAGTAGAATCTTCAAGCGATATTACATACGGAGCCGGAGATACGATGATTGCTTATCCAACGACTGTCATTTTAACTTCAGGAGACGGAATCAAAACAGTAACAGTAAAAATGTATGATTCGGCGGGAAACATGGCCGAGGCGAGCGACACGATTATTTTAGACCAGACAGGTCCGGTGTTCACATTTTCGCCTGTAACCTGGGCGGATACTACCGAATCTATTGAGATAGTTTTTACCGCAACCGATAATTACAGTAATATTATCGGAGCGAAATTGTTTTATATAGAAATGGATTCGGCGGCAAATGTTTCAAATAAAGTCGAATTATTAAAACAAGGCGTTGACGGTAAAATATTGAATGAAACTTTTATAATACCTGCGAGAACATCTTCAGCCGCTGATTCAGGGAGCGTTTATTATTATATCGGATGCGCTGACAGTTGGTATAACGTTAGATATTATGGAGCGTCGGGTCAAAC
>DAINAU010000340.1:0-1792 GCA_036733285.1 bacterium | reverse complement strand
AAAGGCAAATATGGCTGATTATCATTACAATAAGATTCTATCAGTCCTTTTTTGTGGGGTTTAAAAAAAATATCATTACGCCTTTCATTTGCTTCTTTTTCCAAATTCACTAATATTTGAAAATATTCCGGAAAGTTTTCGCGTAAATTTTTCAATTCTGACATTCTCATATTTGGACAAATATAACAACCTGATTTTACTGGAATTTCTAACCCTGCTTTTTTTATTATTTCAATACAATCGTTCCTATCAATCTTCATCTCAATCAGAGGATATTCAGTATTACTTCCTTCTATTTTTCGATGTCGTTCGCCATAATCAATACCCAAAATTTTTATATAATCTTGATTCTTTATTAATTTGTCAAATGGTCTTATTTTAAACTTATGTGTGCAAAAACTTTGCATAATGGTAGGAATTATTTTATATTTTTTACAATAATCAATAAGCCCTCCCAATTCAGATTTAATTATTTTTATTGGAAATAATTTTGATATATATTTCAAATAACAATATGTATCTTGTTTTTCCGCTCCTGTATCGCAAAACACGATTAAATCCGGCGTTGGATATTCGCCCAATTTCATTAATGCTAATATTGCAGTAGAATTTACTCCGCCGCCGTAGCTTAAAATTCTTTTCATTTTAAATCATCTCCTTTTTAATTTAGCGGCTAATATCGCCTTGCGTTCCGCTGATTGTTCGCTGATGTTGTTTTTCATTAGTTTATCTCCTCATCTAATTTTTTTATTAATTCAAGGTTATAATTTTTTTCTGTGGTTTTATTGTATATATAACAAAAACCATTTTGAAGATGATATTTCAAAGCATATAAATCATCTTTTTCTTCACAACAAAAAGGACACCTTACTTCATCCATTTAACAATCCCACTTTAAACTGTTTTTATTATCTAATTTTTCTATTTGTTGTATAATGTCTTTTAAAAATATTTGCTTATCTTCCGGTTGTTCAACATAAAAGTTAGTCCAGAAATATCGTTTTCGAGCTTGCGCCGAAACGAGCGCGCCGTTAATCATAATCAAATATGTATCAGGATATATTGCTTTAATAGTTTTTGTGATTATGTTTCGGTTTGCATTTGACATTGATTCTACATTCTCGAAAATAAAATATTTAGGTTTTTTGGCTTTTAAAATATCAATAGCATTATAAAAAAGTTTTGACTGCTCGCCCTCTAATCCTTTTCTATTCCCGGCAATACTTAAATTTGTGCAAGGAAAACCGCAAACCATTAAATCAAAATCAGGCAAACTGTAAATATCTATTTTCGTAATATCGCCAAGCGGCTTATGGTTCGGATAATGATTTTGATAAACTGAAATAGCAAAACGGTCTATTTCAGAAAAACCAACACATTTAGCGTCAGGAAAAACTTCTTTTATTGCCGCCTCAAACATTCCGCAACCGCTAAACAAACTCAAATATTTTAATTTCATATTTACATTATAACAAACTTTTTCGGCTTTGTCAAGTGTAATTATTTATTTTTTTGTAAATCGCTGAAAAATAAACATTTAGCGTTTTTTTAAAAATAAATGTTGACAAAAGAATAAACGTGTGTTATATTTAAAATATGAAAATAAAAATCTTAAATTTAATTCCGCTTGGAAAGCGAAACTCTAAAAAAACAAAAGAAATTGCGGTTATGCTTGACATTCCATATAATTCAAATTCTGATAGAAATATTAGAAAGGCAATTGAGGAATTGAAATCGGAATATCCGATATGTGCGACATCAAACGGGTATTACATCCCGTTGAACTCCGAAG
>DAINAU010000339.1:0-1920 GCA_036733285.1 bacterium | reverse complement strand
TTTTACTTCGCGAAGTTAACCCGCGCTATATTTTATTTATCATACCATCTCCTTGTCATTTTTTTACTTATTTTTTTGGTTCTTCTTCGGTTTTCTTAGCCCAGTTATCGCCCTGCAAAGCTTTTGTGAAATCTATTTCGTCAGTAATTAAAACCGAATATTTATTGTTTTTCACGCCGGGTTTACAACTGAATTTCGGATTGTTATCGATATACAAAAGCATATCCGATTTATGATCTCTATTAAGTTTAATTACGTCTCCGGTTTCAAGTTTTAAAACGTCTTCAATAGTTATATAAGATTCTCCCACTTCAACGCCGGCTTCCACGGATATGTAATTCATCTTCTGACGCAGTCTTTCAAGACTCTCCGTAGTCGAACCTTTTCTTACCGACGCATACCAGTATTGCGCGCTCAATTTATTTATTATAGGTTCTATTACTATATACGGAATACAGAAGTTTGTCATTCCTTCCACTTCTCCAACCTTTGTTTCGAGCGTTACCAGAACTACCATATCGTTCGGCGGAACTATCTGAACAAATTGCGGATTAGATTCGATTTTTTCAAGTTTGGGTTTTAAATCTATAACGTTAATCCAGGATTCTTTAAGATTGGATAATATCTTCGCCATTACGTTTTCCATTACAGACAGCTCTATATCAGTCATTTCTCGCGCTATATTGGCGCTGTATCCTTTGCCTCCGAACAATCTGTCAATCAAAGCAAAAACTATCGCGGGATCCATTTCAAGAAGCGTGCTTCCGTTTAACGGTTTCATTTCTATTACGGAAACCGTGGTTGGATTTGGTATTGATTTTAAAAATTCCTCGTATGTCAATTGATCTACCGAAGCGACATGAACGTGAACCATTGTTCTCAGCAAAGCCGATAGAGAAGCCGTATTTAATCTCGCGAAGACCTCGTGTATCATCTGCAATGTCCGGATTTGATCCTTTGAAAATTTATCCGGTCTTTTAAAATCGTATAATTTAATTTTTCTCGGTTTGTTTCCTTTGCTTTTTACCTTTGGCGGAGGCAACGAAGCTCCGCTTGAAGCCGCCGCGGCAGTAGACGCCGAACTCAATCCGCCCGACGCGTCTCCGCCGCCGGCAGATGGTCCGCCGCTCGATATTGCCGTTAACAACGAGTCGATTTCATCTTGCGATAATAATTCGGCAGTCATATTAATTCTCCGTTTTTAACTTGATTTTCCCTTATAATTTTTATTGTTGTATGAAATATTGCGGAAAAAATACGTTTCGTATTCTCGCCACGTCGTCCGATAAAACATTATTTATATACTTCTGTAAATCGCCTTTCAAATCGTTCGCATGAGCCAGCGATACTTCTTCCACAGTCTTTGTGTTGAAATAATTCACAACTATATCTTTTATTTGATCCCTTCTCAATTCAAGATCGGCGGATGGGTCTTTTTTCTTTCCAAACCAACTCGAACCAACTTCGTCCTGATTCCACGCAAGCACTATGTCGGCAACAAGTATCGGCGAACCGGCGGAATTCGCGTCTTTTTTCTGAAGATTGAATTTCATCGGCTCTTTTCCCTTGCTTAACTGCCATTGCCCGTAATTTATCGTGTCTTTCATCATATCGGCTGTTTGAGCGCCGGGATCGCCTTTTTTTATTTTACCGTCGTTTTCTTTATTAACAACAAAAAACGAAACGATTATGGCTGCCCCTATTAAAACAACCGCTACTATTGCGATTATCAGTATTTTTATTACCAATGGTTTTTTGCCGGACGGCAAGCCCTGACCATCTTCGGGTTGTTCGTCTTTAATATCGTCTTTTTCTTTAGCCATAATTTTAAATCCTCCGATTATTTTTTATTTTTTTGAAACTTTATTTTTTATTTCTTAAAATTTGCAATTCATCAGCAATATCTTTTCCATATTTTTC
>DAINAU010000338.1:0-1937 GCA_036733285.1 bacterium | reverse complement strand
CTTATTTATTTTTAATGACTTAGCTGATTTGACTTCTGGTTATGTGAATTTAGAAGAAATTGAAGTTCGAAAACAATTACGTATATTGAGTCCATAACGCAATAAAAAAAATCCGTAATTTATAAATAACTACATCAGACTGCTACTGTTCCTTTTTGATAAAAAATATCAAATATTGACCGCTTGAGGTGTCTCAAAATCAAAAAAAAACCTGCTAAAAAAAACATATTAAAAAAATTTTTTTAAAAAAAAATTATCTTTTTTCGTTTTTTATATTTTTACGAGCGGCTATTTTGTGTTTCCATACTGCATTTTACTATGAGCGGCTTTGAGTTCTCGGTTTTGCTGCACCCCTAAAAAAATAAAAAAAGTATTGACAAATATTATTTTTTATGATATATTAAAATTGGAAAATAAAACAAGGAAGTAGGATTGCTGTTAAAACTTTGCAAATTTATAAAGAAAACGCTTGTTTTGGTTTTTTCAGGAATAAGGTTTAAGCTCAGGGAGGGGAGAGTGAAAAACCATTTCTTTTCAAACTCTCCTGAATTAATAAAAATAATTTTTTCATAAGGTTTAGTTGATAATAAATACAAATAAGTTTTTGTAATAAATTAAGATTTTTTTACGGATTAATTTTGTAACCAGGGAGGGAACAAAAATGTTATCGGTAAGATCAAATTTATCGTCTTTAGTATCAAGCAGGTATATTAATCTTGCATCGCGGGCGGTTGAACGTTCATTAGCAAAACTATCCACGGGAAAAAGAATCAATTCAGCGGCCGACGATCCGTCGGGATTGGCGATAGCCGCGAAATTTAAAAACCAAATACTTGGGATGGCGCAGGCAAGATTAAATTCCGAATCAGGTTCGGCGCTTGCTCAAACCGCAGAAGGCGGAGTTTTTCAGATTACGTCGATTCTGCATAGATTGAGCTCGCTTGCTATTGAAGCTGCGAATTCCACTTTGACTTCTACGGACAGGGGATTAATACAATCCGAAGTCGAACAGTTGATAGGCGAAATTGACAGGCTTGCAAGCGTTACTTCTTTTAATAATATTCAATTATTGAAAGGAAGTTCGGTTGTAGGAACCGCAAGTTTGCAAATACAAGTAGGGTGGGACGGACCATCGGCAATAAGTCTGAATTTTATGACAATGACGTCGACGGCGCTTGGAATTAATTCATTGAATTTATCCGATTCGACTGGAACCGCAGGTTCTAACGCTATTGACACTATAAAGAACGCGCTTGAAAAAGCAACGAGGCTTCAGGCAAAACTTGGCGCGTATCAGAATCGGTTACAGTATGCCGGAGATTTTGTAAGTCTTCAAGAAGTTTATACGACGTCGGCGCTATCCGCTATAGAAGATACTGATTTTGCCAATGAGTTATCGAGATTTACTCAAGGGAATTTATTGGTTCAATCTGCTACAGGCACTTTGGCGCAAAGCAATATGGTAATGCAAAAAGTTCTGACGTTATTAGGCGTCGGCAATTAAAAATAATAGAAACCAAATAAATTAAGTATTATTTTTTTATAAGGAATAAGGGATATATTTAGTTTATAACGCCGTTTTTAAATTGATAAAACATATTTAATACGGCGTTATGATTAAACCAACGATACAATTTTTATTATAAATTATCGTTGTTTATAATTACAAGGAGGGGCATCAAATTTAATTGAGGTGAGAAATGGCGGAAAATGTAAGTAATAACGAAACGGCAACCGAAGAAAACGGTCAACCCGGTCAAAACGGGCAAATGCCGATGATTGAGATGAACATTGATACTCTGCAGAATATGACAATGGCTGAATTGCGAAAGATAGCCAAGTCTTTAAAAATGCAGGGATTCAGCACGTTAAAAAAACAGGAACTTATCTACGAGCTAATCAAATTAGAACAGAACACAACAAAGGAAATCAGAGGG
>DAINAU010000337.1:0-2006 GCA_036733285.1 bacterium | reverse complement strand
ATTCGTAATTTCTCCATTCCGTGTCTCCGCCCAAATCGGCGCTGCTTATATACGCCGTTTCAACATTGTTTATTCCGCTCAAATCTATTTTGAATATTACGCTCTGCGGACTTACCGCTATTCCCGCTACTCTTTCGCTCCAATTGCCTTCTCTAACGTAAAGAGAACTTGTGTTTTCGCTGGTTAACCGGTAATAATATGTTTTTCCAGTAATTAAACCGCTGTCTGTAAAATTTATCGAATTCAAAGGTATCGATGCTATTAAATTATATCCCGAATCGATATTGACCGTATCTGAAGTCCTATAAATTTTAATACGGTTATGAATAAAAGTATCGGAAGGAAACGACCAAGATAATAATACCGAAGTCTCGCTTATACACAAAGACGTGATATTTTGAGGGGGATCCGGTAATCCGCTCCAGACGTCGGAAAAAGTATCGCTTTGTTCCGGAAGCATTATTTTTCTGTTTGCATTGGATACGCCGGACTCAAGTATTCTATTTGAACCGACTTCATAAACTCCGTTTAATACAAACTTATATTCCTGATTTGCGGAAGCCGAATACTCGATAACCCAGGTATCGGTTCCTTCGATTTTTTTCATTAATGGTCTATCTGCGTCTTCTCCCCACCCGCACATTGCGCCAGATAATTGAACTTTATAAAGCGAATGAGTATTATCATAATATTGAAATAAATATTTATAACTTTGTTCCCAAACAGTTCCGGCAATATTATACTTATATTCAATTTCATTATTCGGCTGTAAAACAGAGGTAAGCTGATAAAAGCCATCGGAAATTTTTGTCATTGGATAACTGAAATTCGACCAGCCCGTAATATTCGATAACCAGTATACAGTATCTTCTGAAACGATATTAAAATCAAGATTAAACTTAAATTGTATTGGGAGTTGAGGCATAGCTTCAACATAATTGGCAAGCGCCGAAATATTGCCGGCATAATCTATTGAATATATTCTATAATAATAAGTATCTGAAGGTATCAAATTTTTATGGAAATAACTATCGATATTCGCATCCAGAACAGCAAGCTGAATCCAAGATTCTGTCAATTCCGGAGTCTCGGTATATTCAATCAAAGCCGAATCAATATCCTCAATATAATAAGGTTTATCCCAATTTAATCTCAGTTGACTTTTATCTGTTACTGTCGCGGTAAAATTTGAAGGAGAGGAAACAGGAGTATCTTCCCAATCCTGTGAAATTACATATTCTGAAACCGCAGGGATTATAACGCTTCTTCTGCTGTCGGTATTTAAAAATCTCTCTGAAAATAATAAAGAATTTCCGTTTTGAGTTTTAGAATTTAAAGGATCGTTAACCCATTGATTTGAATTTAAGACAAATTTATATTCATACTGTTTATTTATTAAATTTGCTGAACCGCGCCAGAAACCGTCGCTGTTTCTCGATAAAACCGCAAGTTCGCCCCAATTGTTTCCGGAAGCCGCGCCCTCGACTTTAACTGTTCTTAAATTTGAATTGTCTGGATATGCGAAAACATAATTAAAATTATTTGAATATTCATAAGTATCTTGACCAGCATACGTATAATAATATTTATACTGAACCGTCAATCCAGCATTTATTTGAACTGAACAGCTCCAATAATTAGAGCCGGATTCTTTTGTCATAGACTTGGTTTGCCAAACTCCGGTATCATAACCGAGATTTACCGACGATACGTTCATCAAACCGACATTTACTCTAAAAACCACATTAACCTGCGGTTTTGGAATCGCCGCGACAGAATCCGATTTCAAACTCTCAAGCGAATTTGAACCGTAAGCGTCATAAGCGGTAACCGCAAAAAAATAAACCGAATCATTATTTAAACCTGAAACCGCATAACTCATTGAATTTGTAATGCCTGCTTGATTGACTTTAGTCCAGGAAACAAATACCGGACCTGCGCAAATATAAACGTTAAACCCTCCGCCGTTGACAACGTCAAACCATGACGACGCTACAGCCGGAGTA
>DAINAU010000336.1:0-2128 GCA_036733285.1 bacterium | reverse complement strand
TATAATAAAGCGTGCATGCCGACTGATCGCCGGGATTGCCCGCTCCAGTATAATAATTTCCGTTAAAAATTTGAATCGTATCTCCTGCTTTCAAATCCGTATATGAATTTGTTCTTGAAGTCCTTAAAAAATAATCTCCGTTGCCCATATCCGAATTATTATCCTGAATATGCCAAGCGTTGCCCGGTCCTTTTACAAGATAACTGTAATTTGAACCGCCGTTTGTTTCCGCTGAAAGAGTCAGATAATCTATTTCCGAAGGAGTAGCGGGAAAATCCGACGCCGTAGTGGTTATAGCATACCATTTGACTACGCAGCAAGAAGTTTGAGCCGGTATTGTCCCCGAATATGTAGAACCCGACCCCGTAGCAGTAATTTTACTTCTCGTCGCCCAATTATCGGTAGTATAAATTATCCAAACATTTTCTTGAGCGCATTTTGGTCCGCTTAAATAAACATTTACGGGAGCGGTCTCGTTTAAATATTTTACCGATGAACCGCCTGAAACCGACACAATAAAAACAGGCGAAGCCGAAGTGGTTAAAAAACCGAATTTCTGGGTGTTGTTTTCGTCCGGCGTAGTAGTGGAAATAACCGTAACATACGTTTGCGGAGAACCTTTGATTAATGCATTTCCTCCGTCAACCGGAAGACTCCAAATCTGGTCGTATGCGCTTATCCAGTATCCGCTTGCCCAAACATTTGTCCAGTCGCCTTCGGTAATTTTAAATTCATTGTCAACGCTGACGGATTTTGTAATTTTACAAAATCCGGAAGGCAAATGATTTGTCGTGAATCTGTTTCTTGTCGCGTCTCCGTTCGTCCAATCCCAGGTTCCGGGCAGCCAGACGCTCGCATAACTCGGCGTTTCATCAGTTTTCGCAGAACACGAATTTGTAGATAATGTTCCTGCGTTTCCCGCTGAGTCTTTTCCTCTGATTTTAAAATAATAAGTCGTATTAGCCGATAGTCCGGTTACTGTGGCTGTAGTTGTGGTTCTGGTTCCAAGATTCGCCTCGTTCGCTTTTGTCCATATACCGTCGTAAGCTCCGGTAGTCGGTTCCGAGCCTGCCCGATAGTAAATTTCATAACCGTCCCAAGAAGAAAACCCGTCGTCGCCGCACGACGTCCAGCTTAATGAAATTGAAACAGCGCTGTTTACGCTCGTATAAGCTAAATCCGTTATCGTAGTCGGAGCAGTAGCGTCGTATTTAATGTGAAATACTCTTTCTGTTCCAAATGTCTGCGCTCCATTTTTCGGTCGAGCGTGAAAATAATAATCGCCCTGAGTCAAATTGAAATTATCAACATAATTATTCGAAGTAACGGTTACCTCAGAACCGTCTATAGTATTGCCTGAATTAGTATTATATTCATAATAAAATGTGTCGTCCGATGCGGAAGCGGGATCCGTCCATGTAAAATACACGGTTCCGTCGTTCTGCCAGATATTCTGAGTTATCGCCGAACCGGTCGATTCGGTTTTACAAGTAATCCCAACAATATTTGGAGTTGAATTATCATATTTTATGCGGAAAGACCTTTCTACTCCGGCCGCTCCGCTCAAATACGGTTTAACATGAAAATAATAATCGCCGGCAGATAAAGCTTTTTCGTATGCATGCGTCGGACTGGTTACATTTCCGTCAGCGGACGATGTATCGGCAAGCGCGGTTCCGGAATTCTGGTCGTATTTATAATAATAAATTGCTCCGGCGTAGTCTGTCCATTCAAAATAAACTGAACCGTCTGTTTGCCATGTATTAGCTGATACCGGAGTTCCTTTTCCGCTGTCCGTATAACCGAGTATAGCCACTATATTCGGAGTAGGCGCGTAATGCCTGTATCTCCAAAATGTTCCGTTATTTGTCATATAAAATATGTAATCGCCTGCGCGAGCCATAGGAAGCGAAGCATTGCCTGTTGTGCCGACAGTATGTGAAGCCACATTACCGGGAAGCGGTCTTACCTCATCCCAAACATTATTAGAAATATTATATCTTAAAAAATAATTTGTATTATAATTTAATGAATTGCCGGAGTTATTAGCTCCGCCCGGAGCCGCATATATATATTCGCCTCCATCCCATGCAATTGCATCGCTAACTCCCCATGCATAAGGAGCGCT
>DAINAU010000335.1:0-2153 GCA_036733285.1 bacterium | reverse complement strand
TATGTTAAAACTTCTAAAAACCCGAAAACTTTTTAAATTTACGGCTTTAGCCGTATATTATATGTTTTTAAGATTTTGAAAAATTGTCTGAAACAAGTATTCTATGTTGTCTGAACAATTTTTCAAAATCCTTATGCAGTTTTCGGGTTAAAACGCCGGCACTAATTTTTATTTGGAGATTAATTTTTTGAAAGAAAATATCACTGCAAAATCATTAATTGACTTGTTTGAAAAAACAGGGGTTTTAAAGCGAATTCCACGAATGGGCTGGAAGATGCGCGGAGTTCCGGAATGCGAAAGCGTTGCGGACCATAGTTTCCGCGTTATTGTGATAGCAATGCTTCTTGGAGATTTATTGAAGAAAGATTATTCAATAAATATGGAACGTCTTTTACGCTCGGCAATATTACATGAAATACCGGAATCGGAATTAACTGATCTCGCGCTTGGTCCGGCATTGTCGGTCGGCAGGGACGTAAAACATAAAGCGGAATGCGCGGCTTTTAAGAAAATTTTTTCTAAATTCGATTTGCTTGACGAATATTTTGAACAATGGCTTGATTTTGAGGAATGTAGGAATATCGAAGGGAAAATCGTTAAATTGGCTGATAAACTCGATATGATGATTCAAGCTTATGAATATGAAAAAAACGGAATAAGAAATTTAAATGATTTTTGGAATAACGATGAAAATTATGAATCATTTGAATTTGATATTATTAAGGCGGTATATGTTGAATTAAAAAAAAGACGCGCTGAATTATTTAACGCTAAGCCGAATTTCATCGAAAAAGGATAATCGCATAATTTGCTCTTAATCCTTAAATTGCTTCGTAACATTTGGTTTTTTTGAATAATCGCTCGATATCATTATCTTCAAAGCGTTTGGAGTTTTTGTAAAAATCTATTGAAGGATTTAAATATAAGCAATGAGTTGTTTTTTTAAAATTGCTATAGACGGACCGGCGGGTTCTGGCAAAAGCACTATCGCTAAAATTATAGCGGATAAAAAGCATTTGATATATGTTGATTCAGGCGCTATGTATAGAGCTGTAACTTTTAATTGTTTAATCAATAAAATTGATATTGACAACCCTAATGAAATTATATCGGTTTGTTTATCTACGAAAATAAGTTTTTTAAAAAAAAACGGAAAATTAAATACTTTAATAGACGATAAAGATGTTTCCGATGAAATCCGTTCGCGCGAAGTAACTAATAATGTTTTTAAAATAGCGAGAGAACCGAAAGTAAGAGAACATCTTGTAAAACAACAACGGGAATTCGCTGAAAAAAATTCCGTAATTATGGATGGCAGAGATATTGGAACCGTAGTATATCCGGATGCTGATTTGAAAATATACCTTGACGCTTCGGTAGAAGAAAGAACTAAAAGAAGATTCGAGGAATTGAGATTAAAAGGCGAAAAAGTAGATTTTGAAAAATTGAAACAAGAAGTTATAGATAGAGATTATCAGGATATTTCGCGAAAAACAGGTCCTTTGAAAATTGCTGAAGATGCCGTTGTTATTGATACGACTGATTTAACTATTGAAAAAGTCTGCGATACTATAATAGAATTAATAAATAATATTGAAAAAAGTTGAAATTAATTTATTGAAAAATAGAGAGTTGGCTAAATATTTAAAAAAATTACTTGACAAATTAAAATTATATGTTATATTGGAAATGTTTGAAAGTTAAACCATATAACAACTTCGGTTTAAACTCAACTATTTAAAATCAAAAAATAAATTGAATAGCTTATTAAATTAAAACAGAACTTTTGTTTTGTAAATCATTTTTTAAATAAAATTAAAAAATGGATTTAATGATAACCTATTGAAAAATAAGAACATAAAACAATTTTAAAAATATCGCTTGACAAAATTTAAAATAAGTGATATATTATATTTGTTTTTAAAATAAAAAAACGAAGTTCTTTTGAACTTCAAGGAAATGAGATATTAGACAATTATAGTACCCGGACCCTGTTAATTTATTGAGTTAAATTTAACAGAACCGAAAATAACAAAAAGTAACAAAAGTAAGTAATTTGAGTAGATTAAACTACCGAATAAAATATTTTAAATATTCATCGGAGAGTTTGATCCTGGCTCAGGATGAACGCTGGCGGCGTGCTTAACACATGC
>DAINAU010000334.1:0-2222 GCA_036733285.1 bacterium | reverse complement strand
TAAAATCATTTAAGGAAGCGTATAGCGACGCGTTGTATTATTATATTAAAACGCAATATCTGAAATATCCGAATTTGAAGCGGCTGAATATCATAGCGCACAGTTGGGGGACATTCCTGATATGTAACGCGGTTCGCAAATTCACAAATATACATTTGGAAAAATTAGTTATGCTCGGAGGCGTATTGCCTGAAAATTCATCAATATATTTTCCGCGAGCGGCAAACATTATAAATTTTACAGGGTCGCGCGATAAGGTAGTATTAGCGGCGGGATTGTTTAAGGGCTATGGATTAAGCGGACGTTTGGGCTTACAGACGGAATGGTTCGGCGATGGCGGGCGCCTGATAGCATATTCGAGAAAAATTAAAAACATAAAAAAGAATTGGAATCATACGGATTATGCAAAACAGGAAAATATCAAGGAAATCATTTTGAGTTTAAACAAATAGTTATCGGTTATCAGTTATCAGTTATCAGTTATCGGAAAAAAGGGTGAGTGTATGTCTGAAAAAGAAATAGGGAGCGAAAAAGAAAATCAGAGCGGACAATGTTCGCAGGAACGGCGCATAACGATAATAGAAACGATAATCAAAGAGAACCTCAAGTCGCTGCCGGACGATTTAAAGAAAATAGAATCGCTGTTAAATCAGAATAATATGATGCTGAAATATTTCAAACGCGAGACAGGCAGGGATATGGAAGCGTTAAAAAATAAAGTTGATAAAATAGATATGCGCATAGCGGCGACTGAAAAAGAAAAACTTGATAAGAGCGCGTTCAATAAATTTAAAGACGACGAATTCTGTCCGTTGCAGAAAGACGTTCAGAATTTCAAGAATTTAAAATTGAAGTTGGGCGGTGCGCTCGCGGTGGTAGTGATAATCTGGAGTTTTATACAGCCGCTTTTTCAAAAAGCATTAAACAAAATAATAAGGATGTTCGGATAATGGCAAAGGTAAAAAACAAATATGCCGAATATGGAACGGTATGTTTTGACTATTATGTCAAAAATGAAATGACGCTTGAAGCGATAAGCAAGAAAACAGGGTTGCATATAAGCACATTATCGCGCTGGAAAATTCAATATAATTGGGATGCGGCGCGGGAGAAACTGCGCGGATCGACGCCGGAACTTCAGAACGTAATAGAAAACGAAATCAAGGAATTATTAAAACGGCTGAAAGACGCGGAACCGGAAGAAAAAGCGGGTTTAATTGACGGACTTGTCAAGTTAAACAAAGCGCGAAAAGATATAAAAGGGCAGGTTGACGCGGACAGCGCGCGAATGATAGTAATGGGCGATTTTACCAAAATGATATGCCAGGATAAAGACGCTAATTTTAAAACGAGAGTGTTGGAATATATCGAACAATTTTTAGGGGGAGTTAAATGAAAATCACAGATTCGGATATAAAAGAAACCATAATAAATAAACGCGAAGAGCGTCTTGAAGTGCTAAATCTAAAAGCGATAAATTTAAGTAAAGCGATAACAATGGCAGTGTATATGGACGAGAGCGGAATAGATTCGATTGATATGCCTGCGGCAGAAATCGCGCTACAGGAATTGAAAGAAATCATAACCGAATCAGAAAGCATCAAAGAATTTTTAAAGAATAACAGATAAAAAAATGAATTTATTTGCAGATCATCATTTTAAAATTTTAAATAAAACGGAACGGGCGCAGCTGCTGATAGAAATCAGGAACCGGATGAGCCGTCTTGCAACGCCGTTCGAGAATGACACGCCGGAGAAACAGAAGGCGCGAAAAGAGAGGGGGCGGACAGACCATTTTTATTTTTTCAAAGAGTATTTGCCGCATTATTTTCCCGGAGCGTTCAGCGAACTGCATAGAACCGAAGTTGAATATCTTGAATGCAGAGGGATACCTGGAGCATTAGCGGCGCCGCGCGGATTTGCGAAATCAACGATATTTTTCGGATATATCATACATCAGGGCGTAAACGGATTGAGGCATTTTATCAATTTATATTCAGGAATAAAGGATTTAAGCGAATTACAGCTTGAGTGCATAATGCTTGAGATAGAAGAAAACCCGCGTATAAAATATGATTACGGAGATTTGCGCGACGATAATTTTTGGTCAAAAGATATGATAGCTTTAAAAACGGATTGCGCGATAAAGGCGCTGGGTCCAAGCGGGCGCGGATTTAAATACAAAAATTACAGACCGGATTTAGTGGCTATAGACGATTTGG
>DAINAU010000333.1:0-2271 GCA_036733285.1 bacterium | reverse complement strand
CGTTGGAACGTCTTCCTGAGTTTTTGGTCTTTCAGATTTCGCCAAATCAAGAAACAAAGCCAAATCCTTATCGCGAGTATATTTAAACATAAATTTCCGCATCGGGTCGGCCGCTTTGGTTAAAGCGGTTTCAAACGAAATTTTTCCGTTCATATACGGTTGTACGGCTTCAGAATTTACAATCTTAAACGTCGGAGCCATAATATAAAACGTTAAAAACAAAGCTATGCTTACGGTTACCTGACGCGGAGGCATTTGTTGAAGCGATAAAGCGCGTTCCAGAAAAAGAAACACTATGACTATTCGCGTGAACGCGGTCGTCATCATAATTATGCCCGGCGCCAGAGCAAGTATAGTGAACGCGAAAAGAATCTCAAGCGTTAAAGCCACTTCGCGGGGCGATTGAGCTTCGCCTACTCCGAGCGTCAATTTAGGTATTGCCGGCGGAGCCGCTTCAGCCGAAATACCCGCTGTAATTATGAATAAAAGAACCAGCGCCGTTAAAGATATAAAATACTTAATAACTTTATTTTTCATAATCGTCAATATGTTTGAAATCCTTTATTTCGTATTCTTTTTTATTCTGTTTTGAAAACGCCGATAAAACGAAATCCATAAAATTCTGTTTTGACCCGGTATTGTTAATCATATCGGAATACAATTTTATCGAATCTATCCGGTCTTGCTCTGTAATCTTATCCAGCAAACTTATATTGGAATCTGTTACGCCGAGCAGATAAAGCGTATTTGAAAATTCGACAAGATGCAGCCTTTTATTTTGAGTTAACGGAAATACCGACAGAGTCTGAAACATAGCGCTGTTTTCAGATATCAACCTGCGTTTCAAAGCGATTCTTTTTATTGCAAAAAAAAACAAAAGTATTACAATTAAAACCGAAACCACTTTAAAAAAAAGTTTTAAAATGGAGATTTCAGGAGCGCTTTTAAACGTCAACGCCGCGCCGGTATTAATCTCTGTGGAATATTTTTGAGGAATATTTTCAAGGTTTAATTTTAACGTTTCCGTATCGGCAAACGTTTTCGACTGAAACAACGTCGATAAAAAGCATATAACTGCGATATATTTTATTATACGATTCTTCAAAAAAATTTTCTCCGGCCGGTTCTCGCGATAAAATCATTTATTTTTCTTTTTTAATTATATCCAATCTCTCAAACGGAGTAACAAGCTCCGTTATTCTTAATCCAAAATTTTCATCTACCACTACGACTTCTCCGCGGGCTATCGGTTTTGAGCCGGCGGCTAAATCGACCGGTTCATTAAACGCCTTATCAAGTTCGATAATCGAACCTATTCCAAGATTCAAAATATCTTTCATTAAAAGCTTGGTTTTTCCGAGATTCACGCTTAATCTTATCGGAACGTCAAGAAGTAAAAACATATTTTTCTGCGACGTAACCGGATTTGCGCTTTGAGTTCCAGCCGGCGCGGGCTGAACCGGAATATGCGTCGGTGTTTGAATTTCTTCTTTTTTTTCGGCTGCCGGTTTTGGTTTGCCGCCGTTAAATTTTTCATTTATGCTTTCGGAAGTTTCTAATGGAAAAACAAAAAAAACCGGTTTGTCTTTATGATTTATTATATCAAATCTGAATTCGGCTATCACAGAATCTTTTCCGGATAAAATATCGTCTTCGTAACCGGCGTCGATATTAGCCACTTTAACCTGAGGAACCTCTGTAGCCAAATTTATTTTTTTTAATTCTCCGGCAATTCCGGTTAATCCAGAAGCTATCATTTGATTTACCGCTTCGTTTATAGCGCTTTCGTGAAGTTCCGTCAAAGTTTCAGGCGGAACGCTGCCGTCGGACCCGGTCATCAAATCAGCTAAAACGCCTCCGAAAACGCTGTCCACAAAAACCTTGAAATCACCGGAAAATCCTTCGTTAAATTTACTTGATAAAACAACTTTTGTTCCGGCTATTTGTTTTTTTATGTTATCCCAAGAGTTTTGTTTTACCGAAACAACTTTGCTTTCAACGTCGGTTCCGATAATGGTGGATAATACGCTTTTCCCAGCGTCGTTAAAATAATTAAAAACTTTAGACAAATGCTCAAGCTGTATTGTATTGCCCTGCGATTGCGGTTCTGCGGCAGAATTATTCCCGCCCGACATTGCGGACGCGGTCTGCTCTATATCGTCCAACCCCATCATCATAGCATTTATTTCGTCTTGAGAAAGTAATCCGCCGCCCATTTATATCTCCTATGATAAATATCAATATTTTTTATAAATAATCTACTCTTCGTAT
>DAINAU010000332.1:0-2333 GCA_036733285.1 bacterium | reverse complement strand
ATTTTTAATATGGTTATTTAGAATTTTATTTTAAAGGAGTGATTACGATGTCAGAATTTATCATTAAAAACAATATGAAAAAAGGTTGTTTTAAGTTTATCGGGAAATTATCTGAATTGAAAAAAAAATTAGATGAGTTCCAAGAAATTTATGGAGACTTGAATCTTGTCGAATTTAACGAAGTATTAGAAAAATTCACAAAATATTTTTCAGTAAAAAAATACAATTTAAATTAACAAAATTTTAGGAGGGTTTATTTATGGAAACTAAAAATGAAATTGAAAAAAAAGGAGAAAAAGACATTGACTATTCTGAAAAATTTAAAGATATGGTTATCTCTAAATTTACTCAAAATGTCGGAGAAGTAAGTTTGAATAATTTTCAAAAAAGATTGGCTCAAAATTATTTTATTGCGATTGACGCCGCTTTAAAAATGGCAGAAAATAAAAGGAATAAAAATAATTTTTCAAATCCAGCGGGCACAAAATACCATAATGATTTAGCGTATTTATGGAAAAACATAAATTATAATGGATTGCCTGAATTGGTAGTAGCAAACGCGCGTATAGGATTAGACCCTGCCGTTAAAAATCATATTAGCTTTATTTTTTATAAAAATAATGCTTTAAAAAAATATGATGTAGCTTTCCGAGAAGGTTATGCAGGGATAGAATTAAAAGCTAAAAAGTATGGTCTTGATGTGCCTGATAGTGTTATATGTGAAATTGTATATAGTAAAGATGAGTTTATTCCGATTAAAAAAACTCCAGAAAACAGAATAGAGGGCTATAATTTTAATATCTTAAGTCCGTTTGACAGAGGAGATATAATCGGCGGATTTTATTATTACGAATATGTAAAAGAACCTGAAAAAAATAAATTAGTGATTTTTGCTTTAAAGGATATTTTAAAGCGTAAACCCAAAACCGCTTCGGCTGAATTTTGGGGCGGCGAAAAATGGAACAAAGAAGATAAGTGCAAAGAAAAGATTGAAGGATGGTTTGATGAAATGTGTTTAAAAACAATTAAACGCGCCGCATACGGAGCTATTACTATTGATAGTCAAAAAATAGATTCTGAATATTTATTGATAAAACAACGTGAAGAAGAATTTTCAGAATATGAAAAAGAAAATATTATTGAAGCAGTTCCAACTTCAGCCGCAGATTTTTTAAAAGGCGAAAATGAGGGAGATAATGAAAAAGCAGAGTAAAATAACAATCCGTAGGTCAACTGCGGAGGAGCTTTTATTCGGTTGCGAGCTGGCAGGGATGCTGGCTCTTTCCGGAGCAAAATCAAAAGGAAATTCTAATACAGAAAAAGGCACTATCGAACATAATAAAATTAAAGAAGCATTGCTAAATGGTATTATTCCTGATAATATTAAATTTGCAATGGAAGGGATAAATCCGGCAGATTGTAAAATTGAAGAAAAACTATTTTTTGAAACGGATAAAATAATATTGACTTGCGAACCAGATTTATATTTAATAAAAGGGAAAAGAGCTATTATTTACGATTGGAAATTTACTGATGAATCTGATTATGTTACGGGCGGATATGAATTTAAAACTTTTCAGCCATTTTTTTATGAATATGTTTTATTTATGTTATATCCTGAATTAAAAAAAATTTTATTCCAATATAAATTGCCGAATACTCAAGACACAAAAGAACCTAAAGGATATGAATTAGTTTTCAGGGATTATATTATTGAAAAGTTTGAAAAAGATATTTTGCCGAAACTTGAAAAATATATTGATTTTGATGTCAATAACGCTTATCCTGATTTCTCAAAATGTAATTCTTGCTTTTATAAAGCTGACTGCCGGTTTATGAAACCTGAACTGCTTGAAAAAAAATCAGAATTGATTTTAAAAGAAAGTTTTGAAATTACGCAGCAGAATGTCGGAGATGTATATAATTTCTGTAATCAGATACAAAGTAAATGTAAAGATATTAAGGATAGCATTAAAAAACGAATGATTGACGGCGAATTAGGCACTTTTAACATATCCGACAGTAAATGTATTGAGTTAGTTAATAAAAAAGGAAATTCAACTTTAAATGTTGATTTATTGAACGAATTTTTAAAATTATACAATAAATCATACGATGACTTTTGTGATGCAGGAAAACCTACAAAGTCATTGCAGCAGAAAAAAATTAAAAGTTAATTATTTTAAAAAAATATTATTATAAATTTATATAATTTTCAACACAATAAAATATACTATGAATCAAGATGTTGTCCTTTATGCGAAGCCAATAATACAATTCAAGAATTAAAAGAACAAGTCAAAAATTTAGAAAAAGAAATTGAAAATTTAAAA
>DAINAU010000331.1:0-2337 GCA_036733285.1 bacterium | reverse complement strand
TACTTCGCGAAGTTAACCCGCGCTATATTTTATTTATCATACCATCTCCTTAAAAATCTTTTTTTCTCGCTGTCATCCATATCCAATGCCGTAATTATTTTTAAATTATTTATTGACTCGCGGACAAAAATTATTTTTATGTATCTTCCGTTTTCTGCCGTTCCTAAACAAGCGTATTTAATTTGACCGTAATTATCTTTAATGACTTTTTCAATACGATGTTTGTTACTAAATACTTCTAAAATTTCTTTCCACATAACATTATGTTTCGATAATATTTTATATAATATTTTTTCGCTTGCGGGATATATATTCAGTATCATTATTTTTTTATCGCCCAATTATAATATATTGTAATTTAATGGTTTTGTCAATACATTTTTTACTGACATTTTTTTATTGCTATATCATTTTTATAATTTACTTTTCACAAAAATAATTGAAATGAAATATCTACTTCATTCATTAGCGCCTATCTAATCAAAAGGCGCAGATTGTCGATGTTCCGCTCGGCTGCGTTAATATATTCCGCGAAGGCGGGTATGAATAAATAACCAATAATTTTCAGGCGGTTAAATAATATAATAATTCCATTGCATTTTTTTCAATTTCAGCCGTTTTAGCGCATATAGCGGAAGCTTTTTCAAGGAGACTTTGCTCGCCGGTAATTCCGGCTTTATGAATCAACGCCGATATGACAGTCCAATTTTCAGCCGCTTGCTTATAAAGTTCTACGGCTGCATTTAAATTTTTATTATCCGTTAGATATTGCGTAGATTCGATTAAAAAATCGCGATATAAATTTCTGAAGAGCGCGCCGCCGGTGCCGCCATTTTCCATAATTTCAGCCGAACATGTTAGATCTTCTTTTGGGTTTGGAGACATTTTAATCCAGCGCGGAAGTTCAGAACTTAATTTTTGAATTCCTTTATAGCCAAAACATTTTATCGGAGGATTTAGAAATTCATACGCGACTTTTTTTATTGCATTAGGTATCACATTTTTATAAGCGGGCAGAACTGAAGGAGCTTTTATAGTCCATGAACGCGCTTTTGCAGACATCGGTCCTTTTTCAAATCGCGCTTTTTCCAGATTTTCAAGCGCAACTTTTTGTAAAGACATTGTATCTACAAGATACGCATAATTATCGTCATAACCGTAAATACATGCAAAATGCCCGGCAAAATGAATTGAATTTTTAAAATGTTCAAGATGATAACAATCAAGTTGTAAACCGGCCGGAATGTCATTGTCGATAAATTCCGCGATATTTCTCCATGCTTTTTTTTGAGAGGTTGTTTCTTTGGCTTCAAGCGGTATATTCATATTTTTACAAAAAGTTTTCGTCAAATCAAACGGTTTTGAACGCCCGCCGATAAAAGGCAGATTCATAATTTTCATTTTCCAATAAATAAATCCAAAACTTTGCCCGATTCCTAAAAGCATCGGTTCGCTGATTTCCACGCCTGCATTTTTTAAAAGGTTCAGCGTTGCCGTAGATTCGCAGTTTTTTCCAAAAACAGGCATAAAATTTTTTATTATTTTTCTCATAATCTAACTCCTTAAAAAATTTTATTTTTATAATTCAGAAAGTAAATAATCTGTAAACCTTAAATTTTCCGAAACCAAACCTAATGAATGTTTAAACAATGCTTTTACATTTAGCGGCAATTTATTACCTCCCTGATGTTCATAAGTTTTTTCGATATTTGATTTTACTGATAAAAGAAAGCTCGTTCTCTTTTTCAAACTTTCAACTATATCTTGATTTTTTAAAATTGGATAAGCCGCCAGCGCCAGCGCAAATCTACCGGAATCGCGGCATGATTCAATAATTGTTTTTATTTCCTGCAATAAAATTTTTTTCCCTGATTGGCTGATAGAATATATATTCGGCTGGGGTCCTTTCCCCGTTTTTTTTATGATGTTTTGAGAAGCAATTAATTTTTTGGTTTCTAATTTTTTCAAACCTGCATATATTGAAGTGGTTCCTATTCCCGCCCAGTTTCTATAACCCCTTTCAATTATAAGTTTATTAATAGTATAACCGGAAATTTTTTTTTCAATATAAATTATTTGCAGTAAAGCAATTTCAACATTTGATAAATTTTTCATTTACTGTTCCTCCCGAAATGATATGACGCCGACTATTTACTCCCAAAAATTCTATTGCAATTTTTGAGATAATTATATATGTCATCTATGTAATATATCATACTTGTAATAAAAAATCAATAATAAAATTTTTAGAAATCGGATATAAAGAAAACATACGCGGAAAGCCTAAGCCGAATTTCATCGGAAAAGGATAACCTTATAATTTGCTCTTAATCCTTT
>DAINAU010000330.1:0-2403 GCA_036733285.1 bacterium | reverse complement strand
TATTTATTTTTAATGACTTAGCTGATTTGACTTCTGGTTATGTGAAATTAGGATTTAATTTTGTGATTTATCGACACTGTGAAAATCGGTGTTGAACTGTATTAATTTTTATCAATAAATTTTTTTAGAAAAAATTATTTTTATTTATTGACTTGGATTTATAATTATATATAATAAAAAAGAGAACCCCGAATAATTTATGGATTATATTGTTAAATAAATATTACAGGGTGATGCAATTTGGTAGATATTGATTTCTCCAATATGAAAGAAATATTTATCGACGATACCGCCGAAAATATCGAGATAATAACGGATAAAGTTTTGGCGAGTGAACGCGATAAAAACATTTCGACGGAAAATCTTAATATGTTGATGCGCTTATGTCATTCGATAAAGGGCGCGGCAAGAATGCTGAAACTCACGTCTATAGCGCAAACATTTCACGATCTTGAAACCGTTCTGAAAAATGTAAAAGAAAATAAATTGCCTTACGAAAAATTCGTAGTCGATTTAATACTTGAAGGTATGGACACTATCAAAACGGCGCTTGACGAGATGAAGCAGGATATAAATATCTCGGAATTTTTTGATGTGGATTTGTTCAATCAAAAATTGTCTATAATAGCGAACGTCGAAGACTCCGAAGCCCCACCTCCCGAACCGGATTCCGAACAAACCGAATCTTCAGAACCGGTTCAAGAAATTTCTCAATCAGTAGACGACGACTCGTATTTATTTGACGGAAATCAGGATAATTTGACGCGGGAAACCGGAGCGGGATTTGACCAAGAAGGGAAGTATAATTCAGAAAATACTTCAGGAATGGAAAATGTAATCGGCGATGGGAATATTGACCTTGACGGGTTGATAGAGTCTGCCGCTCAATCTGCGGAAGCCCGTCTTAACGAAGAATCGGTTGAAGAGCCGTCTCAAAATGAATTGGCGGAAATACCGGCTTCTATGATAAAAGAACCCAAAGAATTGTTTAGTTATGATAGCATCGACGAGGATATACTCGCGGATTTTATTTCAGAATCAACCGAATTGATTGAGAATTTATCCAATGATTTTGTCGAAATGGAAAACGACGACAGTCCGCAGATAATAGATAAAATTTTCAGAAGTATGCATACTTTAAAAGGCGGCGCAGGATTTGTATCGTTGACGAAATTTCAGGAACTCGCCCACACCTGCGAATTTATTCTCGACGATATAAGAAATAATAAATATCAAATGACTTCTTTGATTATCAATGAGATGCTGAAGTCGATAGACATATTTACTTTGTTTTTGAATCTTTTAAATAATAGACAACCGGTAGACGTTTCAATAGGCGAAAATCTGGCGCGTTTAAAATTATTGAAAGAAAATAAAGGAATTGGCGGCGTATCATCGGGCGGCGGTTCGTCTCAAGAAAAATCAAAAACCGTATCTGGCAAACCGCAAACAGTAAAACCTCAGGTCAGCCAGGCGAGATCGCAGGCGGTAAAACCTCAGGTCGGTCAAGCGAGATCGCAGGCGGTAAAACCTCAGGTCAGCCAAACAAGACCGCAGGCGGTAAAACCTCAGGTCAGCCAGGCAAGACCGAAGCAACCTGTAAAAACCGTATCGCAAATTTCCAAACCTGCAGCTAAAGTTTTAATATCCGATAAACCGACGCAGCCAGTAAAAAAAATTGAAGAATTAAAAAATGATAAATCAAAAGAGATTGCGGAAAAACTTCAAAGTTTTGAAAAAGAAATAGTCGAAGAACGTCAGCCTGAAAAAACAACCCCGAAAAACGGACAGAAATCCGGAGAATCCACTGTAACGCAGCAAACGTTGAGAGTTGAATTGTCAAAACTCGATAATCTGATGAATCTTGTAGGGGAGTTGGTTATAAGTAAAATCGGATTTTCATCTCAACTCGACAAGATATCCGTTTATATAGACGAGATAGAGAGCAATATGCATCATATTAATCTGCACCTTGACAATGCGGATTTGAAAACAAGCCTGGATTTGTACGAAAATTTTCAACGCAAAATGCAGGCGTTTATGCAAAAAAACAAGGATATAAAAGAATTAAAAGAAATCAGAGATGTGGTAAAAAACAGCAGTTTATTATTCGGCGAAGACAATATTATCAATAAACTTTATGAGAACTGGAAAACAATGGTAGTCGAGTATCAGCAGATAAGCAATTATTATCTTGAACTGTATAAATCGAGCACTTTGCTTGCGTCAAAAATAGGATTGCTTGCAAAGGATCTGCAAGAAAACGTTATGCAGACAAGAATGCTTCCGATTTCGACGGTATTCACAAAATATAAAAGAACAGTCCGCGATATGTCTCAGAAAGTCCATAAGGATATATCGCGGACTGTTCTTTTATATTTTGTGAATACCGTCGAAATCGGA
>DAINAU010000329.1:0-2415 GCA_036733285.1 bacterium | reverse complement strand
GAATTCGCGTTTAAATCCGGCATCTTCAATCCCGCGATTTCTTTCAACTGGGCTTTCGACAATTTCCCCACTTTCTGTTTATTAGGCACAGCCGACCCTTTTTCAATCTTTAAGGATTTTTTTATCAATACGCTTGCAGGCGGAGTTTTTAAAATAAAATCAAAACTCTTATCCTGATATACGGATAAAATTACAGGCGTTAATATCCCTTTTTCAAGTTTTTGAGTTTTCGCGTTAAACTGTTTGCAAAACTCCATAATATTTACGCCGTGCTGTCCTAACGACGGTCCGACAGGCGGAGCCGGCGTCGCGCCTCCGGCAGGACATTGCAGTTTTACTATCGCTATTACTTTCTTCTTTGCCAATTTATTTTACCCCCGTTATTATTTCAAATATTTTTTAATTTAATTTGTTTTTTATTTTTGATGCTGTTTTTCAACTTGGTCAAAATTCAATTCTACCGAAGTCTTACGTCCGAATATATCCACCATAATTTTTAATTTCGCTTTGTCTATATCCACTTCGTCCACTATTCCGACAAAATCTGCGAAAGGTCCGCTCATTATCGATACTGAATCGCCAACCTCATACATCGTCTTCGGTTTTGTCGGCGATGACACGGCTTTCTGCAAAAGATTCCTTATCTCGTTTTTAGGAAGCGGCAACGGTTTGCTTTTTTCGTCTTTATCGTCCATCCCGATTGTCACGAAATCCGTAACCCCGTGAATCAGCTTTATGTTTGAAGCTATTTCTTCGGTTAAATCGTCAATCTGCAATAATATATAACTTGGAAATATTTTCTTCTGAACCTGTTTCTTTTCTCCGCGTTTGATTTCCAGAACATTCTCTATTGGAACAAATACTTTATATATATTACCCGCATAATTGTTTTGTTTTACAAGCGTTATTATATTGTCTCTGACTTTATTCTCAAGTCCGGAATACGTATGTAAAACATACCAATCCTTTTTTACAAACTCGTCGACTTCTTCAGGTAGTATTTTGTCCAGATCGGTTCTCAAACTGTCTTCTGTCATTTTTTATATCACCTTATAAATTAATTTTATAATTAATGCGAATATATAATCTAATACGCCTACGTAAACGGATATTATCGCTATTGTTACTACTACGGCAAGCGTCGTCGCTCCGATTTCTTTTTTAGACGGCCATACGACATTTCCGTTTTTAGGATTAGCCTCAAACCAAACCTCTTTTAAAAAATCTTTTAACAAATTCCAATTTTCTTTTATTTTCAATTCCATAATACGCTTTCTCCCGACAGTCTGTTTTATTGGCAGACCAGGAGGGATTTGAACCCCCAACTTGCGGTTTTGGAGACCGCCACTCTACCGTTAGAGTTACTGGTCTATATTTATTTCACGTAAATTATTTGCTTTCTTTATGCAAAGTGTGTTTTCTGTCAAACTTACAATATTTTTTTAATTGAAGTTTTTCCTTTGTGTTTTGTTTATTTCTAAAAGTGCTATAATTTTTATTTTTACATTCGCTGCATTCGAGCGCAATCTTCAATACTTTCTTGTCTTTAGCCATTTGAGCAAAACATCCCCCTAAAAAAAATTCATAATAGTATATTAAAAAAAAAAATAATTGTCAAGTTTTTTTTATTTTTTTATTAAACCTATTCATAGCCGGTATTAATCCGCCGTTTAATATGCTTAAAACAGCTTCGGCTGATTCTTCAATTATACTCCTCAATTCCTTTTTTTGTTCCTGATTGAAATCGGATAAAACATAATATTCCATCGGCATTCTTCCCTGCGGACTTCCCACTCCAATGCGAACTCTTATAAAATTATCGGCTCCGAGGCATTCAATAATTGACTTCAATCCGTTATGTCCGCCCGCGCTTCCCTTCTCCCTGATTCGAATTGAGCCGAATTCCAAATTGACGTCGTCCGATACTACTACGATATCCTGAATCCCCGCGTCGTAATAATCTATAAGTTTTCTTAAGCATCTTCCGCTATTATTCATATAAGTCGTCGGTTTTGCAATTAAAACTTTTTCGCCGTTTTGATTGAAATCAGCGTATTCGCATTCAAATCTCGACGATTTTTTCATCTGCAATTTATTCTTTTCAACTATGCTGTCCATAGTCATAAATCCCGCATTATGACGCGTTAAACCGTATTTGTTTCCCGGATTGCCTAATCCCGCTATTATTTTCATTTATTTATTTTTATATCCTGATCCGAATTTCATCGGAAAAGGATAACCGTATAATTTGCTCATAATCCTTTTCCGGAACTTCGGCTTAAACCCTGATAATTCATTAAATATAAAGTGAAATTTTTTAAAATTCTAATACAGTTTTCAGGTTAAACCCGGATACTTGTATTAGATGTAAAGTGAAGTTTTTCAAAACATAGATGTATTATTGCGATTTAGATA
>DAINAU010000328.1:0-2430 GCA_036733285.1 bacterium | reverse complement strand
TTTTCTTTTCTAAAGCATTATTTTTATCGGACTTTTATTTTACTCGTCGATTTTGACGCTTGTTCGAGTACGCTTCCAAAAAATTCCCCTTTTTTTTACTGGCTGTTTAGACGGGGCGCGGTCAGTAAAAAAACTAATCTTTTTTAGTTTTCTAAATAAAATTTGATTTGTTTTTAATAATTTTCAACCGCGAACGCGGTTGAATTTCAAGTAACCACAGGTGAAACCTGCGGTATTAAAAAACTTGAACATACAACCCTGAAAGGGTTGTATTTTATACTGTCTTGAAATTCGACCCTTGTTCAGGGTCGTTTTCATATTTTTTTATTAACCGTTGATTTCATCAACGGCTATGTGAAATTCGACGCTCTTTGCAACTTGTTGCAACTTTCAGCGTCGTCAATTTAATATTTACTTTTCATATAAACAACTGGAATGATATACGAAAAGTATATAAAAATTATTGGAACAATTTCTGACTGCGCTCCGCTTGTTCGCTTGTTCTTTGTCAAAGAAAACTGTTGATAATTCCAGCGATATAATATAGTATGAAGCCGCAGTAGCATTTGAACCTGAAAACTGCATTAATTCCAAGTGTATTTATGTATTTATAATGGGTTTAACCATTACTCAAGGTCGAAGGAGATTTGCAATTATATAAATTATATGATAATTATATCCGGTTATTCCGGTTAATTTATCCATATCTCCTACGCTTTCCCGAGCTATAATTTTTCCTTTATTTATGATTAAAACATTTTGACACGAAGCCTCGACTTCCGGAAGAATGTGAGTCGAAAGAATAACGGTTTTATCCGAACCCAGATTTTTTATTAAATTACGGGTTTGTACTCTTTGATTCGGATCAAGCCCGCTTGTTGGTTCGTCGAGAATTAAAATTTTCGGATCGGATAATAAAGCGTCGGCAAGACCGACTCGCTGCGTATAACCTTTTGATAATTGCCCTATAATTTTATGAGATACGTCTGTAATATTGGTTTTTTCCATTGATTCGGTTAACCGCTTTTTAATTTTTTTACTGTCAACTCCTTTTATTAATGCTCTGTATTCAAGATATTCCGCGACTCTCATTTCCGGATATACCGGAACGCTTTCAGGAAGATAACCTATGATTTTCTTTATTTCTCCGGGATTTTCAAGAGCGTTGACTCCGTTTATAAATAATTTTCCTTCGTCTGGTTTTAAATATGTTGTGATTATTCTCATAGCTGTAGTTTTTCCTGCGCCGTTAGGACCGAGAAAACCTACAACTTCGCCGCGCAATATTTCAAACGAAATATTGTTAAGAACCGGAAAATTATTGAATTTTTTTGTTATGTTTTCAAGACGTATCATAATTTAATTTAACTTTTTTAACGCAAAACTTAATAAGTTTAACATTTTAATCAGACAATTACCGTATAAAATTTTTGGTTATAATATAATTTTTAAAATATGCATTTATATTTAACCGGAAAACTGCGTTAGGATTTTAAAAAATTATGAAAACCTTATAGATTACTTGCTCTAATCAATTTTTCAAAATCTTAAAAAATACCAAAAAGTTTTCGGGTTTTTAGAAGTTTTAATATAAATTGCGATTTTCAATCGCAATATTACATCTATGTTTTGAAAAACTTCACTTAACGTCTAATGCATTATTTCAGTTTAATATATTTCTAAATTATAATTCATTTTCTGATTTAATCAATAAAAAAATTTGATGAAATTCGCAGCGAACTTTTTATGCTTTTTATTTACTCTTCCCTGATGTTCGCAGCGAACTTTTTATGCTTTTTATTTACTCTTTCCTGATGTTCGCAGTAACTTTTTTTAAACCCGAAAACTTTTAAACATATTTTTATATCATATTGTGGTTTTATTTCTTTCCCTGCGTACTCTGCGCCTCTGCGGCTAATATTTATTGCCGCTCTGCGGCTAATATTTATTGCCGCAAATCCGCTGAGACACATCGAATTCCAATTGATAATTATTAAATTAAAATATCTAAAATGTCTTTAAGAATTTATAAAAATCTCATCATAAAAGAACGGTTGATGTTTGCCTGCGCAAGCATAGAAACTGAAGCGTTATGCAGTATCTGATTTTTTGTGTATTTCATAAATTGTTCCGCAAAATCTATATCGCGGATTCTCGATTCTGAACTCGTCTGATTTTCTTTTGACGCGCCTGTATAATTGCCGGTTTGTTCAAGGCGGTTCTGCATTGAACCGAAATAACTTGAAAAACTATTCACTTTATCTATTGCGGATTCAATCTTTGCTATTGATGATTCCGCGCCTGTTCTTGTCGATATATTCAAATTTGTAAGATTCATACTTGAAACAGTAGTTTCTTTTCTTTCTATATCTATTGTCTGATTAGCATTTGCTCCGCAATGGATTACTACAGGAATATCAGTTTTGAAAG
>DAINAU010000327.1:0-2436 GCA_036733285.1 bacterium | reverse complement strand
GATAGACAAATCTCTCGCGTTTGCCGATATTAACCGAATGAAAAATCTTGTTATAATATTTTTAATAGTTATATCTTTAATAGTTTTTTTAACATCGCTTTTTATATCCACAAGAATAACCGGACCGATAGTGAAAATAACAGATATGAGCAATAAACTTGCGAAAGGCGATTTGAATATAGACGCAAGTTCGATAAAATGGACTATGAACGACGAAATAGGACAATTGACAAAATCTTTTGGAAATATTATAGACAGCCAGAAAAATCTCGTAGAACAAGCGAATTGCATAAGCGGCGACGATTTAAACAATAAAATTCTCGACACAAAAATAGAAGGCGATTTAGGCGACGCGTTTAATAAAATGACTTTAAAATTAAGAGGATTGGCGGAACAAGCGCAAATAATTGCAAACGACGATTTATACAATTCTCTACTTTCGACTAAAGGACAGGGAGCGTTAAGCAAAGCGTTCGCCGATATGGTATCGAATCTGCGCGGACTAACCGAACAGGCGAGACTTATAGCGAACGATGAATTGAATAACGAATCTCTTTCCACCAAAGGCGAAGGAACGCTCGGAAAAGCGTTCGCAGATATGACGAAAAATTTAAGAAAATTCGCTGAACTCGCAACGTTTATAGCCGACGGCGAACTTAGCGGAATAAAACTGCAGATTGAAAATAAAGGCGTATTAAGCTCGGCTTTTTATGAAATGGTATTAAGTTTGAAAAAATTATCCGAACAAGCCGGAGCCATAGCCCGCGGCGAATTGAATCATCCGGTTTTATCAGAATCAATCAAAGGCGAACTCGGAAACAATTTCAGCATAATGACGAATAATCTAAGAAAATTAATATCAAACCTTGAAAACATCATATCTGAAATCAAAAACGTAGCAGTGGTAATAGATAATGTTACTTCTGCCGTTAATACGACTTCAAGCGATTTTATTAATCAAAGCAAAGACCAGGCGTTATTGACAAACGACACGGATACGGCTTTGACTCAATTTTCATCGTCGGTTCAGGAAATCGCGTTGAACTGCGATAAAAGCAAACAGATTTCAAAAAACACTATAGAAGCGATTAAAAGCGGAATGCAGATAATGAATCAGGTTACGCAGGAAATGGAAAATATTAATGAAAGCATAAAAATGACCTCGCATAAACTTGACGAACTCAACGACAGCAGCAGAAAAATAAGCAATATCGTGGATATTATAACTGGCATAAGCGAAAAAACGTCATTGCTCGCTTTAAACGCTGCAATAGAAGCGGCCCGCGCCGGAGAATCAGGACGCGGATTTGCCGTAGTCGCAGACGAAGTAAATAAACTTGCGGAACAGACAAATAAATCGGTTAAAGAAATTTCGCTTCTTGTCGACACAATAAAAGTTCAAACCACAATGTCCGTAGAATCGATGAATAACGGCAGAACGCTTATAACAAACGGAGTTCAGCTTGTAGATAAAGCTTCTTCCGCTTTCAGCAACATTCACGAATCAATAGAAGAAACCAACACCTCGATTATTGAAATTTCGGACGCGGTCAAAGAACAAACAAACGTTATTGACAGCATAGTGAGAACAACCGACAAGTTGAAAAACATATCGAAACAGGTTATGGAAAAAAGTCAGGAATTGAGAATCAAAGGAGAATCGCTGAACGAGAACTCCAAAAAACTTCAAGGATTACTGAAAAACAATTAAATTGTTTTCATATCTTCAAGCATAATTTGTTCGAGTTTTAACGTTTCGGATTCAATATTACAATTTTCAGTAATCGAGATTGGCGTTCCGTATTTTATTTTTATAGAGTTAAAAGGCAAAGGTATCAGGCATTTATCCCAAGTTTTCAATATCAATTTGAATTTTGCCGTTGAAACTATCGGAAGAATTTTATACCCTGTTTTTAGCGCAAAGCCCGTTACGCCTTGTTTCACTTTATATATCGGTCCTGTCGGTCCGTCGACTGCGAAAGCAAAATCGCATTTTTCTTTTCTTGCCGTTTTAATCATCGATATAAGACTTTTTACCGGATTCCTGTCGGATGAACCGCGTATAGTTTTGAATCCGAATTTATTTAAAAAACCGGCTTGGACGTTTCCGTCCCGCGAAGGGCTTACAAGAACCGTTATTCCCTTATTTTTGTGAATATACAACGCTGAAAACTGTCTTCCGTGCCAAACGGAAAAAACCACATTTTCATTTTGCGATTTCAATTCCGAATAATAGTCTTTTCCAATTATTTTCACTTTAGAAGTTTTATGAACAAAATGCAGATAAACGCAGATTATTGAAGGGAGTAATTTATTTCTTATTAATTTATCGAAGAAAGAATTTTTAAAATATTGCGATATGCTTTTTTTTATCCTCATTAATAATCCCGAATAATGCAATAAAAAAAGTGAAGTTTTTCAAAACATATATACGCG
>DAINAU010000326.1:0-2487 GCA_036733285.1 bacterium | reverse complement strand
GTTCTCAAAATACTAACTCGGAAACGGCAAATATCCTTAAAAGCGTAACCGAAATCCGTTCCGCCTTTTTCTTCGATTACCGGTATGTGCGAATCAGGGGTAATGCTTCTGACAAGAAGTTCCGTATCGTCGCCCGTAAGAACTTCGGCGCCTTCGACGTCTCTCAATCCGCCGTCTATGCGGACAACCGGAGGTCTTCCCGGAGTGATATGAATATCGGAAGCGCCCATATCATTTGCAAACTGCATTAAATCGTGCATATACATATTTATCGGTTCCCTCCTAAATCTTATATTTATTCTTTTTCCGGCGAAGTATTCCGCGCAACTTCAACAGGCGTAGTAACTCCTAATTTTACTTTTTCAAATCCGTCTTGTCTCAAGCTTTTCATTCCCATTTTCAATGCGGCTTTTCTTAAAACTATCGAAGGGACGTTATCAAGAACCAAATCTTTCAACGCCTGATTCAAAATCATCAATTCAAAAACGCCGCTTCTTCCGCGGTATCCTGTAAAATTGCAGTTTTCGCATCCTTCTCCCTTATAAAATGTCGTTTTAGAAATTTGATCTTCGGGAAACTGCATTTCTTTAAGCGCTTCAACCGATACTTTATCGTCCACAACTTTACATTTGGAACATATTGTTCTTACCAAACGTTGAGCCATTATAGCTTGAATAGACGATGCGACTAAAAAAGGATTTATTCCCATATCAATCAATCTTGTTATTGAGCTCGGAGCGTCGTTTGTGTGAAGAGTGCTGAAAACCAAATGACCTGTCAAAGCTGCGCGTATAGCTATTTCCGCAGTTTCAAAATCTCGAATTTCTCCAACCATAATAACGTCCGGAGCTTGACGAAGCATCGCTCTCAAACCTAAAGCAAAGTCAAAATGTATATCGTGTTGAACCTGAACCTGATTTATTCCTTCAAGCATATATTCAACCGGATTCTCTATTGTCATAAGTTTTCTGTCGGGTTTGTTAATATCATTTAAAGCCGAATACAACGTAGTGGTTTTACCGCTGCCGGTAGGGCCAGTAACCAGCAAAATACCGTTAGGTTTTCTTATAATTTCATCGAATTGTCTTTTGTTTTCTCCGATAAAACCAACCTGCTCCAAACCGAGACTTACCGATTCTTTGTCAAGAAGACGCATTACAAGACTTTCGCCGTGAATACAAGGCAGCGAATTAACGCGGAAATCTATTTCTTTCCCCATCATTTTCATTTTTATTCTGCCGTCTTGAGGAATTCTTCGTTCTGAAATATCCATTCCCGACATAATTTTCAATCTCGACAAAATAGCTCCCTGCAATCTTTTTGGGGGACTCGGTTCCTGTTTGCATTCACCGTCTATTCTGTATCTTAATCTGAATTCTTTTTCAAACGGTTCAAAATGAATATCGCTCGCTCTGTCTTTCAGAGCTTTTATCAAAACCTGATTTACATATTTAATTATAGGAGCGTCGTTCGCCTCTTTTTCAGCTTTATTCGGATCCGACATATCTTCGTCTTTCAATACTTCCATATCTTCAGTTCCGGCAAACATTTCTTCAAGCGTTTCTTCGCTCGCCCCATAATTCTGGTTTATTAATTCCTGTAATTCTACATCGTCGCATAATAACCCTTCCACAGGCATATTTAATATAACAGAAATATCGTCAAGAGATTTTAAATTTGTGGGGTCGGCCATAGCGACTTTAAAAATCCCGTTTTCTTCGCTTAACGGGAACACCTGATATTGTTGAGCGGTCGAAGGGTCGATTCTTTTAACCAAATCATGATTCACTTTAAAATCGCTTATTTTTATATATTCAAAACCCAAATATTGCGCGACTGCTTCATTCAATTGGTCCGGAGTCAATATTTCTTTTTCTAAAATCCATTCGATTAAAGTTTTATTGTTTATCTGACGTTCGGCAAGACTTCCTTGAATTTGTTCTTCAGTAAAAATTCCGGTGCTTATTAAAATATCGCTTAAATCTTTATCGTCTTTTACTAACATTAATTACCGCCTAAAATTTATTAATTTTAGTTTGTTTATATTTCATCAAGCAAAGACACCCCCGCTTCTATCGGAGCCACCCTTGTAACTTCTTCAAGAGTCGTTTTGCCGGCAAGCGCTTTCATCCATCCGTCTTCGCGCATTGGAATCATTCCTAATTCAAGCGCTTTTGCATGAAGAACATTAGCGGGCGCTTTTTTTACTATTAGTTCAATGAGAGCTTCTTTCATTTCAAAAACCTCAAATAATCCAACGCGTCCGAAATACCCTGTTTTAACGCATTGTTCGCAGCCTTTTCCATGAAAAAACTGGACATTACCGAATTCTTCCGGTCTTTTGCCTAATTTCATAAAAAGTTTCGGATCCGGTTTATATTCTTCTTTACAATTAGGACAAATCGTTCTAACCAATCTTTGACCGATTACAGTTTGAACCGTTGAACTTATTAGAAAAGGTTCGCAACCCATATCAATCAACCGCGT
>DAINAU010000325.1:0-2489 GCA_036733285.1 bacterium | reverse complement strand
GTTCGCGGTTGAAGATTATTAAAAATAAATCGTATTTTCTTTAGAAAACTAAAAAATTAGCTTTCTGTTTTTTACTAACCGTTTCGCCTGATTGTTCAGTAAAAAAACGGAACTTTTTGAAAGCGCGTTCTTAAAGCCTTTGCTAATAATTTATTGTTTTCATAACGGCTTTACATAAGCCGTTGTATTTAAATATAGCGTCAATAATCAAATATTTTTGTTCACTTTTCAAAGACGTTATATATACAAGCGCGCATATATGATTTAAAAAACATTTGAGGCATTATCCGGATTTATTAAAAATTCAAGGCAAAATTCCATAAAATGGTTTATGGCAAAATTTTTTTTTTACAAGCCAAATCAAAAGAAATCAGCTTGAAGTTAATACAAAAAACAAATATAAATTCGATTATAAGAAATTCTTCCCGCCGAAACAAAGCAGAGTTTCCATAACCGAAAAAACTAAAAACAAATACAAAAAGCAAGCGTCACGGAAAAACGCAATAAGGCAAAAATATCAAAAAACAAATTAACAAAAAAGCTTATTCATCCAACTCGTCAGAATTTTTCAAATTTTTAGTTTTAAGTTTCTTAATTTTTAAATTTTTGAGTTTCCATAATTTCTCAAAAAAATCATTAAAAAACAAAGTTGATTTATTATTTTTTATCAGAAGATTAGCTTCGTTATAAAAAGTCATAGCGCCGTATCCCCAATTGGTAGAGCCGAGAACTACAACATCGTCGACAATAAGAAGTTTAGCGTGAGTAATTTCCTTAAAGGGGTCGAATCGAACTTCGATATTATTTTCAATCAAATAATCGGCGACTTCGGAATTAAATTTATTAATTAAATCATTATAATCGCTTTGTTCCATCATAACCCTGACAATAACGCCGCGAGAACGGGCTGATATAAGAGAATTCAACAGTTTATTTATAGGCGAATTTTTAGATTTTGCGTCAGACATTCTCAAACCATACATATAAAGGTTGATATATTTTTCAGCGTTAGAAATTAAATTTAAAACTCGCGGGAAATAATTTCTATTTACTATAGGTTCGGCGTTTTGAAGTTTAACCAAATCAATAACCGGATCTTTGGAAGAATCGCGCCAGAGTTGTTTAAAGAATTCGGAATAATAAGCGGCGAGTTTAGAATTAGAGAACAGAATATTAGTTTCATTATTTTTCAGAATTGATTTATAACTAAGATTAGAAGAGCCGAGCATAACTTTTTTATCGTCAAAAATATACATTTTACAATGAGTTTTTCGGTCTTCCATATCGAATTTAAAATCGATATTAGAATTTTTATTTAATTTTTCAAAAGTGATTTGAGAGCGGTCTTTCAATTCGGATTCGCACAAAAGAGAAATTTTCACGCCGCGATCCGCGGCTTTATTCAAAGCATCAACAATTTTAAAAATGACATTATCATTATTAAACTCAAAGTGAACAATTTTAATGGTTTCTTTTGAATTTCCAATTTCATTAAAAAGAACATCGAGATAATTATGTTTAGTAACTGGAATAACGTCAGAATCCTCAAGAATATCAGAAGATTGAGCAAGAGAAGCAAAAAACAAAAGAAAGATAAAAGAAAGGGATAAAACAATTTTTTTCATAGTTATGATTTGCGAAAACAAGGAATTTTGTTTTCAACTCCATTAATAATTCTAACAATATTTTGTTTATGTTTAAAAACAATAATAGACGCGAGAAGAAATGAAATAATTTTCAATTGAATAAGGGGATTCCAGATAAAAATAAAAACAGGGTAAGAAAGAGCGGCGATAATAGAACCGAGAGAAACATATTTAGAAAGTAATAAAACCAATAAAAAAACCGAAACCGTAAAAAGCATAGGGACAGGGGTTAAAGCGAATAAAAAACCGGCTGCGGAAGCAACGCCTTTGCCGCCTTTAAAATTCAAGAAAATAGTAAAAATGTGACCCATAATAATGAAGAAACCAGAGATAATCTGCAAATTAAAATAATCTGACGGAAAAATCAACCCAATAAAAAAAACAGGAAAAAAACCTTTCAACAAATCAATGATAAGCGTCAAAGAGCCGATTTTTTTCCCAAGAACCCGAAAAGCGTTAGTCGCGCCGACGTTTCCGCTTCCAAAACTTCGGATATCAATATTTTTAAATAATTTTCCCAAAATATAAGCGGTAGGAAACGAGCCTATTAAATAAGAGGAAATAATAATAATGATATATTTCAAAATATTTTATATGCCTCTAATCTTAATTTCATTAGAGAAAGATTATATAAAAAATATTTATATTATAGACAAAAAATTATTGCGCTGATTTTTTCGCTTTTTTTTCAGCTCTTTTTTCTTTTAAAGATTTCTGAGCCGATTTTTTTGTTTCTTTTTTTCCTTTATCTTTTGCGCCCATAAATAGATCCTCCAAAAATATTTAATCCCGAAAACCGCATAAGGATTTTGAAAAATTGTTCAGACAGCATAGAATACTTGT
>DAINAU010000324.1:0-2496 GCA_036733285.1 bacterium | reverse complement strand
CGGTTTTTTTAAAATAATAAGCGAAGACAGCGCATTAAGGAATAACGCGTTCGGCAATGTAATGAAACGCTTTGCAGAACATATGGAAGGTTCGGTAAGACAAACTTTTTTGGATGGCGGCAGACCGGAACGGTGGCAGCCGTCAAAAAAGAAAAAAGGCAAGACATTAATAAAACGCGGGCGGCTGATGAAGGTTTACTCGAAATCGGGAAAAGATTATATATTGCTTGGTTCAAATCTTGCATACGCCCGGATACATCAATACGGCGGAACAATAGAACATCCCGGAGCAAATAAACGCGTAATGAATTTTAGAAAAATAAAAAGCGGCAAAAACAAAAGAAAGACATTATTTGCAAAATTAAAAGCGGGTAAAAACGGTTATATGCGGGGAACATACGGAAAACAGGTAAATATACAGCCGTATCGAATAAATATCCCTGCGCGTCCGTATCTGCCTGAAAAGGAATTGCTGAGCGAGGACTGGGACTGGTTAAGAAACGAGATAAACGATTTTATAACAAAGGTAAAATAAAATGGCGCTTTCGATACTTGAGATTTTAAATGCGGTTAAAGACGAATTAGAAGATAAACTCGTAACAAACGGCGATTGCTCATACATAAATTTTTATAACGGCGAGTTTGATGAAATGGAACTCGACGAATTGCGGCAATATAATTTTCCGGCAATATATATAACATTCTACGATGATAAGCCGGATTCGGCGGCTTCAGGAACGCGCGATATATTAATGCGTTTCGGGATAATGGCGGTTATCTCTAATTTTGACGGCATCAACGAAAACTTATACGGTCAGGAAGGCGCGTTAAAATTAGCTGAAGAAATAAACGCGCTGGTTGACGGCAAAGAATTCGGATTAAAACAGAAAGGAGCGGATGTAATACGGAGCGCGGGCATATATATAATCGGAGTAATAAAAGAATTAGCGGCTGTAGGCATAGATTTTGAAATACAGCGTTATAGCGAATTAGATTAAATTTATTTTTATAGAGGTGTTGACAGTGGAACGAAATATTTTTGAAAATTTCAATCAATTAGTAGTGAGTTCGGAATTGCGGCAATCGGGAATCAATCAACCGGCGGCTCTTGATAAGCGGTTCAACTTTGAAAAAGGAAACATATTGCAGGTAGAACCGCAGTTTGAAATCGCGGAGGATGAAGTAACAGGTTTTGAAGAAGCGACGGACGTCGATTACAGAGGCGACCGCGTAGGCGGCTTTAATGTATCATTTCCGAGAGCTCAGATACAACATCTTCTGCATATACTTGGTTTTGCATATTGCGGAAGTTACGAATTTATCGGCGTCGGCGTAAATGGAACTAAAAGCGTATTAACGCCTGGCGACGCGATAGAGCCGTATTTATTTTCGGCGATGTTTCAAGAGTCGGAACTTCAAAAAACATTGTTTGCGTCGCTTGCATATGAAAATTTCGAGATAGTATTTGAAAAGGAAAAATTCGTTAAAGCGAGCGCGGCAGTGCGCGGCACGGGCTATAATGAAAAAAATTGGAAAAGAGAAAAAGTAACGACTCAATCCGCCGTCGGCAGCGAACTTTTAGTTTCGACAAACATATTAAACAACGACATAAAAAGCGTTCGTGAAATATTGATGAAAAAAAACAATGGTTCGTGGAGTAAAATAACTGCTTCTTCAGTCGGCGAAAAAACAATACGTTTAAGCGAACAATTTAGCGATGGAACGGGCGAAAGAGAATTTCAGATAACTTACGAACCTACCGGAATATCGTGGGTTTCAACTGAAATTTCAAGGATAAAAGAAACTCCGCTTTTAACAAGTTCGTTAAGCGTAATAATTGGCGGAAAATTCGATAAAACATTATTAACGATAAGCGGAGGGGTCGAGCTAAACCGCGAAATCAGAAATTTAACTTATCATTACGAACAGCAATTAACTATCGAAGCAAGACCCTGCGCGTCCGGCGATAATCCGTATTTTGCAAATTATATGGTAAGAATGCCGCGCAAACAAACTCTTACTCTCGAACGCGACGCAGTAAATCTTTTAATGCAGACGTATATGGAATTAAAAGAAAATATTTCTTTTAAGATAGTATGCGAAGGCGTGGAATTTGAACCTGGCGTAAAATATTCTTTAGTTATTATTTTTCCGCGCGTAGGAATAACAAAATCTCCGCGCAGCGTCGATAATTCAATGATGAAAGAAACCGTTACGCTTGAAATACTTGAAGACACTGCGGGCTTAGAAAAAAGCGTTTACGCGATACTTGTGAACAAGCAGGAAAAAGTGGCGGCGCTGGCGTAATTGCGAATTGAGAATTGAGAATTGTGAATTGACGAATTAGCGGATTCAACAATTCGCGAATTATAAACACACGGAGGTTTTTGAATGTTAAGGAGAATGGGCAAAAAGTCCAAGATTGCAGAGAAGATACTTTCGTATTTTCCGGAACACGATATTTATATCGAGTTATTTTTCGGCGCGGGCGGTATG
>DAINAU010000323.1:0-2499 GCA_036733285.1 bacterium | reverse complement strand
AATATTTTTAGAAGCAATACTCCTTCGATAGCGATGTATGAAAATATTTTTGCGGATACCGTATATTTGAATATATTTGAATACGGTCCGTATATATCGAAAAAAACCGGAAAATTCAAATATGTTATTATTTGAATGATTAAAAATAATATAATCCATTTTTTCATTTTTAAAGCTAAAAGAGCAAATGGGAAAAACCATTGAAACCATTGAGGCGAATTGACCGGACAGAATATAATGAAATTAATAATAATGACGGCTATCATTGCGTTGAATTTATTTTCATCGCAGGATGATTTTAAAAACGGGAGAATCAAAGCCGGAATTATTTGTAAAAAAGCAAATACATATCTGAAAAAATCAGTTTTGCTCTGATGTAAGTTTAATAAATAATATAAACTTTCAAAATTAATTCTGAATATCTGATTTTTGTAAGGAAGTAAGAAACCTTTTAATCCTGATGTTATTATTGTAAAAACAGAAATTGAAAATATTACTAAAATTATGCCTGATACAAATTTCAAGACGTCGTTTTTTTTTTTTCTATTATTATAAATATAAATTAATAAACAGACGAATGTTATTGCCGTAAACCACTTTGTAAGAATAGAACAGCCGTATAACATTCCGCCTGGGGTAAATTTTCTGTTTTTTATCAAATCAAGCGACGCGATGAAAAAAAACACCGGAAGCATATCAAATCTGTTGAGATAATAATAAAAAGAAATCGGAGTGAACCAGATTATTATTTGCCAAGATGATTTGCCGGCGCCGGATAGTTTTTTTAAAAAAATTATAAATGCGAGAGAAGATACGAACATCATAGAAAGAGAAAATATAAACATATATTCTTTAAGGTTTTGAGAAAACAACCAGTTTAACCCAAAAAAATAAATTGCAACGGGCGGCAAATCCGAGAATTCCTGATTGTTATATGGAAAATATTTGAGTTTTGTCCATTCCCCGTAAGCGGAATAAAATGCTCTGTCAAAATAATCTGAAATTATTCTTATCCCTTTAGAAAAAAAATTGTCGTTAATGAACAAAAAATTCGGAGAGTATCTAATTAAAAGTAAATAAACGAATAAAAGAAAAATAAAAGAAATAAAAATTATAAGCTCTCTTTTATCTATTGAAGTTTGACCGGAATTAGTTTTAGTCATACATTATCCTTAAAAATTCAGCGTTTAAAATTTGTTATAAGCGTATTCTGAAAAAATGAATTCAAAATCCGATTGCAGTTTTTGTGATTAATCATATTTGCAATACTGATAAAAATCAATAATAAAAAAATTGACAAATAAAAAAAACAATATAAAATAAAATCGTTTACTGAGTGAACGATAAATCTGTTTCGGCGGTTTATTGATTTGTTTGGTATGAAAATTTTCCGCAAAAATTCCTGAAATTTTGATTAAAACAGGTATTTGGAGAAAATGTGTTTTTTTGATTAATTTTAATAAATTTATGGATTCTGATTTTAAAGTTTCTGTATTAACTAAATTTTCAAGTTTTGAAACGTTGGAGTTTTCTAAAAATTTGGATGCTCCAATACTTGATGTTATTGCCAAAATCAAGTTTTTTGAACCTTCGCCGGATTTGAGAAAATATTTGATACTTGAAAAAATTTCAAAAGATTGTCATTCCAGCCAATCCGAAATTGCAAAACATTCTAAGATTGTTCCGGCTATGGTTAACCGATATATTTCAGAATTCAGAAAAACGAAAAAGATTAAAGTTTCCGGAAAAAATCATAAACGAGCAAAATATTTTTTATCTGCGGAAGGCGAAAACTTAAGAAAAAAATATCTGTTTGAATTTATAAATGAAATTCTTGTTTTGTATAAAGAAATAAAAAAAATAATTAAGTATAAAATTGAAAAAATAAGCGGATTATATAAAAATAAAAAAATAGTTTTTTACGGAGCCAATGAAATAACCGAACTTATTTTTCAAATAGAGAACGATTTGAATATTGTCGGAGTAATTGACTCCGATAAGAAAATTATTGCGAAAAGAACGTCTTGGAATGTCGAATGCTATTTGCCTGAAAAACTTAAAAAATTAAAGTTTGATTTGATAATCATAACCTCGCTGACTCATAGATTTGAAATATATAACCAAATCAAACATTTGGAATCCGACAAGAAAAAAATACTGATATTTGCTGACATTTAAATCCCAAAACTTTAAAATCTACGTCTAAAACGACAAATTGAAAAGTTTTCGGGTTTTTAATTTCTGAATAAAAAATTATAAAAGGAGATGGTATGATAAAAAATGAAGGAGTATTATAATCACAATACAAGCGTCATAGACGATGGCGCGACGATAGGCAAAAACACTAAAATATGGCATTTTTCGCATATTTGTTCTGGCGCCTCAATCGGCGAAGATTGCAAACTCGGACAGAACGTTTATATCGGCGGCAAGGTAAAAATCGGGAATAACTCCGTCGTAGACTGAAACATTATTTTGAATCTTAACGTTATTCCCGAT
>DAINAU010000322.1:0-2532 GCA_036733285.1 bacterium | reverse complement strand
CTGCGATGAATCCTGTGTATCAGACAGACGGCGGCGTGATATACCAGCCGTTCGCATTATTTAAATACGACGCCGAAGAAACTGCGAAATCAGCGCGCGAAGAAAAGAAACAGCGTAATTCAAATGAGCCGGTATTTCAGTATGATATAGACGCTGAACTCGCGAAGATAAAAAAATCAGAGCAGGATATGAGTTATCTGAATGTTGATTTGCCTGTCTATAAACCGCAGATACCTGAAAATAAAATTAATATTGATGAAACAGATTTATCAAGTTGGGAAATCGCCTCAGCGCAACAAGAAGAAATCAATCAAAAAAAAGTTACGGAAGAACATAAAGCCGCAGAATCGATTGCGAAGAAAAAAGAGTTTGAAAGTATGCAGAGCGAATATAATGCGGCTATAGCGAAACTTGACAGGACAAAAGATTTACAGGAAAAATATACTATTTTAGAGAATCTGCGGCAGGCAGTTAATAATGCGCGTTATTCAGAAAGTAGACAGAAAATTTTACCGCTACTCGAGCCGGTTTATCAACAGATAAAAACAGCGAAAGAAAAACAGGATGAAGAAATTGCTGAATTCGAGGATAAATTTGTTAAAGATTTAAATTCAATGAAAAAAATGCAACAATCAAATTTGCCGGATGATGTAAAACAAAAATATTTATCATCTTTTAAAGAAAAATGGAAGGATATAATAAAAAATTTTGATAAAAGAAAATACACAATAAGATTTAATAAATTATTAAATTTACCAATACCATCTTTACCTACTGTAATATTTTATTTATCTAAAAATATTAAAATTGAAATGGTAAATATACCGGATAAAGATTATATTATAGGAAAATATGAAATAACACAAGAACAATGGCAAGCAGTAATGGGAAATAATCCATCAATATTTAAAGGTTCTCAATTACCTGTTGAAAATGTGAGTTGGGAAGATTGTCAGGAGTTTATAAAAAAAATAAATTCTGAAATAAAAACTCAAAGCCCAATTAAATTTAGATTGCCTACAGAAGATGAATGGGAATATTGCGCATTTGGAATTGAAAAATATGAATATGCAGGAAGCAATAATATAAATGATGTTGCTTGGTATAATAATAATAGTGGCGGTAAAACTAATCAAGTAGGTAAACTTCTTCCCAATGATTTTGATTTATATGATATGAGTGGTAATGTTTGGGAATGGTGTGAAGATTTATTTTATTCATTTAATAGTAGAGTAATCAAAGGAGGGTCTTGGGCGGGAGCTTCAATCGTTTCAAAAGTTAAATATCGATATGGTTATGATAAAAATCATAAAGTTAATCATATTGGATTTAGATTAATCGCGGATTTGCGCTAATATAAAAATGTATGTAACTATTCAGCAGTATAAGCGCAAAAATATTGAATTTTATTGAGGTGTTTTATGAAAAAGATTTTTTTGTTAGGTTGCTTGATACTCGTGATTTTAAGCAATTCGCTTTTTGCCGCAAAAGGTAAAAAAGCAATTCTTATCGGTGTGCAGAATTACGAGAGTTACGCGCCGCTTGATTGCGCGCATGGCGATGTTGATAAGATGGACGCGATGTTGAGGTTGGCTGAGTATGAAGACGATTATATCTGGAAGATGAAAGACAGCGGGTTCGGCGACAATATCACAGCTTCGCGGATGTATTCAAGCATACTTGCGTTTGCGCGTGGGATAGAGAAAGGCGATAAGATAATATTCTATTTTAGCGGACACGGTATGGGCGATAAAAGCGGGAATAATTATTTGTTGGGCTATGACGGCAACAAGGACGCGCCTGAAATGTTCAGCGTAAATATTAATCAAATAAAAACAATGCTCAAAGAGAAACAACCGGCAGAGGTTGTGTTGATAATCGACGCGTGCCGGAGTTATATTGCCAAAGAAGGACGCGATGCAGGCAAGAAATACGAAACCAAAATAAATACGGGTAAAGGCGTGCGGATACAGGATTTTGCCGCGCAGAAGCCGCAGTTTGTTGCTGCCGATTTTGACAAAACGGAAGCGCTTAATAAAATAATAGTAAAAACGATTTATGCGGCGAGCGAGGGACAGCAGTCATTCGAGCGCAAAGACAAGAATAATGGCGCGTTCACTTATTATCTGACATATCTTGTTGACCAGCCGGCTGCTACGCTTGAAGTTGATATGAATAAAGATGGAATAATCAGCATTGAGGATATGGTCGCGTTTGCGGACAGCCGTATAAACGACTGGACGAAACGCGCAAATCTGCCTGCGATGAATCCTGTGTATCAGACAGACGGCGGCGTGACATACCAACCGTTCGCGTTGTTTAAATACGACGCCGAAGAAACGGCGCGGACAGCGCGCGAAGAAAAGAAACAGCGTAAATCAAGCGAGCCGATATTTCAGTATGATATAGACGCTGAACTTGCAAAGATAAAAAAAGCAGAACAGGATATGAGTTATCTGAATGTTGACTTGCCTGTATATAAACCGCAGATACCTGAAAATAAAATTAATATTGATGAAACAGATTTATCAA
>DAINAU010000321.1:0-2538 GCA_036733285.1 bacterium | reverse complement strand
CGTTGAATTTGAAATAGAATCCGATTCGTCCGATAACGCTATTGTCGAATTATATAATGATCTGCTGTTTGCATAACCTGGAGTTCCGTATCCTGAAGCAGCTTCGCCCGCGTATTTATGCGGAGCGTTAGAATAATACCAGCTCGCTTCCTGCATACCGCTTCGCGTTGCCCATTTTCTTTCCGCAGACACATAAGCATTATTTGCGCCTGATACTCCGCCTGAATAATCATCGTATCCGGGCCATGTGGATGTCGCATAACTCGGGATTATTATATCGTGAACATAAATAACATTTCCTCCGGTATTAATTAATCGCAAAGTTACTGCGGATGCGCTATTAACCGGATAAGTACAAGAAAGACAAGTTGTTCCAATAGTGTATTCTTGCAAATCATCCCATGAGCCGCCATTCTTTTTTTGCAATTTTACAGTCCTTCCTGCGCCTCCGGCAACAATATTAAATTCTGCAATTCCACATGACGACACTTCAGGAAATTCTGCAATTCCTGCTGAAGAAGCTTTAAGCCACAATCTACCCGCTGAACCTATTCCTGACAAAGCGGCTCCATTTTCAACTGCGCCTTGAGTTACAGTAACATTTCCGCTACCGCTTCCTACAGTAATTGCTTGCACAAAATCTAAATATGCGCTTTTATTCGTCCACCCCTGAATATTCTCATTAATAATGTTTGTTGGACCTCCGACTACTCCGCCCGCGTCCACAAACTCGTTTTCAGAATTAACGTCTCTTAAAACCTGAATATAATCGCCTTCGTCGTATAATTCGCCGCCGTCTGCAAACGAAGGATTTACAACTTTCAATATATCTGTTTTTGCAAATTTATACGGATTTAAAACCGCCTGATTTCCGGCTCCTTCAGTTGGCGGATTTTTATATATTAAAACATATCCGTATGCCGGAATAGTAACGCCTGAAAAATTTGCCGTAGTTACAATATTTCCGCCGCCGCTTATCAAATGATATTGCTGCGCGCCTAAATCAATTGCTGTATTTGTAGGATTATATAATTCTATATATTCATACTGATCGTCTCCGTCCCAGGCTATTTCGTTTATTATTGGTATCGGAGCTCTTGTATTATCAACATAATATTCGGTTACCGCCCCGCTCGTTATCGTAACCTTGTTCAATCCCGTATCCGCGCCAACTTTAAAATACGCTCCGAATTCGCCGTTTTCATCAGTGTATCCCGATACGCTCATTGAATCATTAGAAGAGCCGTAATTATATTCCGCAGTTATTTCCGCAAGATATGAATCAGACCCGTTTCCCGTTATTGTCAAAGCCACAGGAGCGGCATAAACATAATCCGCTCCGGCTGTAGCATAAGCGAATAATTCGTATTCCGTGCTTACAAAAGTCTGCGGGTCTTCCGAAGGATCTATAGTTAAAGCGTCCACATTAACTATGTCAAGACTCGGATGCACGCTTATCGCTTCCAGATTGCTTCCGTCAATATCGGCTCTCACATAAAATTCAACGTCCGTTCCTGTAGCCGCCTGAACTTGAGCCAATCCGCCTCTGTTTGTTTTATTGCTTGAATCGCCGTATTTAATGTAAATATATCCGTCCTCGGGGTCAAGACTCGTAACATTCACTACAATCGTATCCGTTGAGTCAATGCTATAAGAAGCAATGGTTCCGTTTGAAGAAACAGTAACATAACCCGCAGCCGCAGGATCAATTTTTTGAGGATTTGTCCAGTCTGCCGGTATCTGAACGCTTAACTGACCGTTTGACCAGTTTGAAATTCCTGCGTTAAATCTGATTTCCCATGTTCCTTTTCCGCCTGCCGCAACGCTATTATCAGGATATATCGTAGCTCTTCCCACTTCGCTCGGTTCCGAACCCGAAATTGAATTCTGCGGATTTCGCGCAGTCCGCGCAAGAAAATCTGCCGCATTATCATTTGAATCGTATCCGTTTCCTGAAAATTCGTCGGTTCCGCCCGAAGCCATTGACGCCGCGTCAGACGACGCGTTCGCCTTTCTTTCTATTGAACCGGTTGAAGCGGCGTCGGGAATATTTGCCGTTGCAAAAGGCGAGCTTCCTTCCGCGTATGCGGCGGCGTCGCCATATCCTAACAAATCAAGAATTGCTCCGCTATAAACTATATATACATGTCCGCCCGTTGCGCCCAAAGAACCGTCTGCAAAAGACGAATCGCTTGCCGCTGTTCCGGTTCCGGTATATGAGCCGGAACCTAATAAATAATAACCTTTTTTGTTAATAAATGAATTCCCAAGCAATCTTAATGAACTTCCGCCGCTTCCGTCAGAATTCGGATTTGTAGCAACTGCGGAATATTTTATATACACATTTTTTAAATTCAGTTTATATTCGCTTTTATTATAAATTTCTATAAATTCATCCGACGGTCCCCCCGAATACGCGTGTCCAATCTCGCTTATTTTCAATGAATCATATCCTAAATGTATAAAAAATCCGGGGTTTGAGGTAATCGAAGCCGCGTCATATCCTCTGTATGACGTCTTTATTACAAACGTGCAGGG
>DAINAU010000320.1:0-2554 GCA_036733285.1 bacterium | reverse complement strand
GCAACTTGCAAACGGCGATACTGATAATTGGTATGAATATTTAGTAAAAACTGTTTCGGCAAACGAAACGAGTTGGATTGATAATACAATAGATACAAAATCGATGTATTATTATCGAGTAACGGCGTTTGACAGTCATACTGCAAACGGCCGCGCATATTATAACGAAAGCTGGTATTCGGCTGCCGTTGCCTGCTCGGCTCCGTATAATGGACCTGTATGGTATGTGAATGCGGCAACCGGTTCGGATACGCAAAACAGCGGCTCACAAAATTCGCCTTTTAAAACAATAGGCAAGGCATTGTCCGGCGTTTCAGAGGGCGATACGATAAATATCGCCAATGGAGTTTACAAGGAAAATATTGTTATTATTTTTAATAATATTTCGCTTATCGGCGCGGATTCGGTTTTGACTATAATCAATCCGAACGGCGATACTGCCGTAAATAATAACGGCATAACCGCAACGAACAAAAACAATTTGACAATAAAAAATCTGCATATTACAAAATGTTATTACGGTATAAATTTTTCCAATGTCGATTCTTCGGTTATTGATAATGTAACTATAGATTACTGTAATCATCCAAACGGAATGGCCGTTTATATTATAAATGATTCGGATTCAAATATTATTACTAATTGTTATATATTCGGAAACGGCAACGGTATGAGAATTTATAATTCGGCAGGCGGTTCTTCAGATTCTAATGTTATAATTAATAATAAATTTATATCAAATAATTCAGGCGGACTCGGGTTAACCAGAGCATGTTATAATGTAATAACCGGCAATACTTTTGCTTCCAATCAGGACGGTTTGCGGTTATACACAAATTCTTTGTATAATCAGGTTTTCAATAATATTTCGACGTCAAATAGAGAATATGGTATGTATATAATGAGCCAGTCTAATTATAATAATATAACGGCAAATACCTGCTCTTTGAATACAAAAAGCGGAATATTTTTAGAAGACAGTTCGAATTATAATCGAATAGCTTATAATAATATTTCGTCAAACAACGAGCATGGTCTTAATATTACTTATTCCTCGTATAATGAAATTATTGGAAACATAAGCCGCTTGAATTCTTATAATGGAATTATTTTATCTTCCAGTTCGCATTATAATTCTGTTCGCGGCAACAGTTTAAACAATAATAATTATTATGGTATTACTTTTTCCACATCTTCGAATAATTATATCAGCCAGAATGATATTAAAGAAAACGGCTTGTATCAAATTTATATTACGGGATTAACTTCTGCCGACACTTTTTTTAATAATAATATCAAAACATCTTCGGTTAATCCCGATTCTAATATTTGGAATGTTTCATCATCCGGCAATTACCTTGATTTCAGATATAATTATTGGAATATATTAGACAGCGCATCGCTTGTAAATACTATAAAAGGCGCGGCAAGCGATAAGATAATTTATTTGCCGTTTTTGTTAAATGAAATTGATACGGCAGTTGGAGCGGATACGATTGCGCCTTCCGCAGTTTCTGCAATGACCTACGATACATCGGTTGCGGGTCAAATTATTTTAAACTGGACGCAACCTGTTTTTACCGGAACAGCGGGCGGCGACGGACTTGCGGGTTATTATATTTTTAGAGCAAAAGAAAGCGACTTGATTAACGGCGATACAAATAACTGGTATTTTTATAAAATCGCTACTGTAAATTATCCGCTGTTGACTTATACTGACGCGGCAATTTCCCTGACTGACACATATTATTACCGGATAATAGCATTTGATAAACATACGACAAACGGGACGGAATACAGAAACGAGTCGCAGTATTCGCCAATTTTTCAGGCAATACCTTTGCGCAATAGAGCGCCGCAATTGATTTTACCGGCGGACGCAATGATCGTTTATGAAGATACGCCTGTATTTATTTTAACATTCACAAGCGATAATATCAAAGATTCTGACGCTAATGATACAATCGGAAATATCGCATTAAACGCGTTGGATACTGATTTTGTGAAAATAATTATTTCAAATAATGATTTGACGAAAACTGCGAGTTTTTATTTGCTGTCAGATACTTTTGGAACTGATACGATTATTTTTCAAATAACAGACGCTGCCGGCGCAAGCGATTCAAAAGTTTTTGTATTAACAGTATTGAATGTGAATGACACGCCGATAATCACATCCTTGCCGGCAACTACTGCAACGCAAGATATAAAATATTATTATCAAGTAACTGCAACCGATACGGATAATCAAGTTATCAGTTATCAGTTGTCAAATATAAGACCGAACGGAATGCAGATAAGCGATACAGGTTCGATATACTGGACGCCGAACGCTTCGCAAGTCGGATTAAATACCGTTGAAGTTTTGGCTGGCGATGGACTGGATACCGCGATAGAGATATTTTCAATAAATGTAGCGAATGTTAATGATACCCCAGAACTGACATTAAGCAATAATGGCATAACAGTATTAGAAGACTGTCAACAATTTTATATTGACATAATTTCAAGCAATATAAGCGATAGCGATGCGAATGATACGATCGCTACTATG
>DAINAU010000319.1:0-2590 GCA_036733285.1 bacterium | reverse complement strand
CAAAGAAATATTTCATACGGTATTGCCGGCGGGAGGCAATTTTTCCGGAGCGCCGGTATTGTTAGAATACGGCTACTGGTAAACATTAATTATTGAAAATGTATTATTGGCAGTTTTCGAGTTTAGTTTAGTGGATTTTTTTTTGCAAAATATGAATTGTTGCGGAAAGACGCGTATAAGCGGTTTTTATATAAACAATAATTAAGGTTTTAAAATAAGGCAAGGGGAATAAAAATGATAATCAAAAAAAAAGGAGTAACATTAATTGAATTGCTTGCCGTAGTAGCAATACTCGGCAATTCAATGATTCTTATATACAATTCATATATCAGACTCCGTGAAGCTTCGATTTTTTGTTATGAAAGAATGTATAGCATTTTTATAACAATAGATTTAATGGAACGTATGCTGATTACCGATCCTTCAAAGCTGGAACCCGCTGGAACTGATAATATAAGAGAGATTACAATTGAAAAATTAACGAATGTTTTGGAAGGTCCTCATTCGTCATATGCAGGAATTACGGCAAGACAGGTATATCCTGATTTTAATAAATTTAAAGCAATATTAACTGTAATAAAAAGCGGCGTTACCGAACTTGATAATTATTCGACTAATCAACCCGAATATTATATTAAGTTAGTTCCGCCTGATTGTATCGGATACGTGGTGGCGCTGCAGGGACTGCAGGCAAAAAGACCGCCGAAAGAAATGTTTGCCACATTTATCTCTTATAGATATTGACTTAGATTATTTGAAATAAATATTTGAATTATTAAAATGTTGTCGAGGATTAAAATGATGAAAATTAAAAAAATGCGTTTTGATTGTAAAAAAGGCGTAACATTGATTGAGTTCTTGGTGGCGGCAACTATTTTGTCTTTGATTTCAATAGCAATGGTTACATTATTTTCGCGGGCTTTCAAGATGTTTTCGGTTACTGTAAGCGACATCAGAGGCGCTCAGGACGCTATGTTTGTTTTTGACGAAATTAATTCAAAATTAAGAATGGTGGTCAGACCAGGCTGGGAAAACCAATTGGGAGGGCACGGCGAAAAAGATGCATCCAATAAATCTTATATAGCTCCTTTGAATCCTTACATTAATTTTGTTCAGACTTCAGGGACGGCTAATGGAAGCGATCCCGCGGTTACGGAAGATGTCGTAAATGATGCTGTTGTGATGAATTTGACTACTTATAGAAGTAATGATGAAACATCCGATAATCAGCAAAAATACGGAGTGTTTAAAGGAGCAATGAGAACATCAGGTTCTGATATAGATGAAATCTATGTTCATTCTTATAAGGCAAGAGTTCTTTCTGATTTTTATGATGTAAGCGAGTGGGGATCTTCAGGCGGTTCTGATAATGGACCAATAGCTTCTTTTATACAAGGAATGATGTTTGAAATTTATTCCAGTTTTGATTTTAACGCGTCTGCTTCTGCTATGGATGATTTTATTTCTGGAGCTACGTCAGTATCGGGAACAGGTTTTTCATCCTCAAACCTCTATCAGAGCGAATCGGATTTTGATAAATTGCGCGGAGTTAGAACAGTAGTTTGGATAAAAACAATGACTACCACTTCAACGACAATAAATACGGGTAGAAAACCGTTATCGTGTATGACTTCGATTAGATATAAGGATTGGCAGGACTGGTAATATTTTCTAATATATACAACGGCATTTTTTTTTATATTAAACCGTTGTATTTAAACATAAGGATAAATAATTATGAAATTAAATGTATTCAAATCTAAAAAAGGTTTAATAGGAATTACGCTTGCGCTATATTATGTGGCATCGTTAATCACATATTTATCGACATTGGGAGCGCTTGTTAAAATAGAAGTATCGGCTTCATATTATTTGTCACAAAACGCCAAAGCGTATTACGCCGCAAGAGCCGGACTTGAGCATGCGATTGCCATTATAAAAGCAAATCCTTATTCAACGCTGCCTGGAACAGATGAAATTTCTAAAGGAATGCGCTCTTATTTAGTCGCTTCGGATTATATGATTGGAACATTATTAAAAGGTTTTGAAATATATTATGACGCGCGAGTTTGGAGGGCATGCGACAAGGAGACCGCGCCGGTGGCGTCTTATAATGACGAAAATACTATGCTTAAATATTTTCACAGCGATTATTTGAGCGATGCGTCTATGCCTTCTTATTTGAGTTCGGGTTCGAATATATTTATGATTTCTTCTTCCGGAAAGGTTTTTGTAGGAGGGGATCAAGTCGCTATAAAATCACTTCAATGCGTATATCAGGCGTTATCAACGGGTAGCCGGGTAATAGCCTGGCGCGAGTTATATTCTGTTGACGGAAATAAACATAGTTTTTTGGCGAATCATAGACCGCCACAATAACAATAATCATTGCTACTAATGCAAAGTCGGATTAGCGAGGTATTAATGACGCTGAAAGCGTCGTTAATACCTCGCTAAAAGCGTCGAATTTTAAATAGTCGCGGCGCAGATCTCGCTAAAGTTGTAAGGCGTAATACAAATTTCCAGATTAAAACAAACTAATTTCAGACAACCCGAAGTCAGGGGAACGAATCTGATACCATATTGAAAA
>DAINAU010000318.1:0-2613 GCA_036733285.1 bacterium | reverse complement strand
GTCTTCCATATCTATTCTCACATCTCCGGAACTTGATACGGATAATCTTCTGTAACCGTATATAAACGACCAGCCGTATCCGAAAGCCCCGATTTCTCCGGTTCCGAAGTTGTTTTTATATCTTGAAATATTTAACGCTCCGGTTATACCCGGAATATACAAATCATTTTCTTCAATAATCAAATTACCGTTAATGAGATTTATTTCGTCATTAACAGTAACAGGATTGCCGCCATTGTTGTAAGTCGGATTTCCGCCGCATCCGTCGCCGCGTAAATGCGGCTGACCGCATCCGCAGCTTTGCCCGCTGCCGCAGCATCCGCCTGAAGACGAAGGATGCCGTTTTGTTCCGCCGCAGCAAGACGCGGATAAATCAATAGGGATAATAAGAGCGGCAATTAAAGTCAAAAGAATCAATAAAAAGATTTTTTTAAACATTCAAAATCAACTCCCGTAAAAAAATATTTAAAACAAGAATTTCTTCGTGATTCTCCGTGAACTTCGTGTTAAAGAAAAATAACACGAAGGACGCGGAAAGCGCGAAGTTCTAAATTTTAAAGTTTCAAACAACATATCTTTTTAACCCATCAGATAATCGTTTTTCATAAAAATTCAATAATAAACCTACTTTAATATTACTTAATCTCATATATGTCAATATTTGCGCTTCAAATACCGGATGAATTTTCTCAACACTTTTTAATTCTATTAATATTTTATTTTCTACGAGAATATCTATTCTATATCCAACAGGTATTACAGTATTTTTGTAATTAACTGAAACAGGTTTTTCTTTTTCATATTTCAAACCTGCATTTGATAATTCATAAGCCAAACATTCTTTATACGTATTTTCTAATAAACCGGGTCCTAAATTTTTGTGAACCTCTATTGCTAATCCAATTATTTTATTTGATAAATCTTCAAATTCCATTGCCGTTGCCTCCTTCCACAATTCCGCAACTAATCGCAAACTTCGTTTTAAAGAAAAATAACACGAAGGACACGGAGAGCGCGGAGATTTAATTTTTAAAATTTCAAATAATTATTACTGTAAAAATACAGCATTATAAATTATAAAGATAATATTTTATTTTTGATTATTATGGAAAATAAATTTCCTTGACCTCTTTTATTTTCTTCGTGATTCTCCGCGAACTTCGTGTTTATCTTAAAGAATTTAACACGAAGGACACGGAGAGCGCGGAGATTTAGTTTTTAAAGTTTTGAATAATTATTGCCGTAAAAATACAGCGTTTAAAATTATAAAGAAAATATTTTATCTTTAATTATTATGGAAAATAAAATTCCCTGACCTCTTTTATTTTCTTCGTGATTCTCAGTGAACTTCGTGTTTATCTTAAAGAATTTAACACGAAGGACACGGAGAGCGCAGAGATTTAGTTTTTAAAGTTTATTCACATTGATTTCAACCGCTCTTTTTTTATAATAATAACCTTCGGTAGCTGTTACCGTAACCGTATAAAATCCATTTTTAACAATTTCTTCATTTGAATCTTTTCCGTCCCATTCAAGAATTATGTATCCTTTATTTACAGGCGAAGATTCTAAAATAGTTTTAATTAATATATTATTTTCGTCGTATATTTTTACGGTTAAATCGCACATTTTATTTACATAACAAAATATTCCCTGAGTTTCGGAATTAACCGGATTAAAATAATCCGGAGGAAACGCAATTAAAGGATCGATTTCAAGCGGATAAGCTGTAATAACCGCATTTCCCAAAATGTCCTGAGTTTTTATTAACATGCCTATTTCTTGATTAAACCCTTTTAAAAATAAACCGCTGTCGTTTCTGCCGTCCCATTGAATAGAATTTGAACCGGCTCCCATTGGAGCGTTTTTACAAATAACCGCAATCGTATCCATTGCAGGTTCGGTTTTTACTAATACGGATGTTCTGGCGGGTTTTGCGAGAAAGAAATAGCCGGTTCCAAAATCATAATAATAATTCATAAGCATTGATAAATCAAAGACGTCGTTAAATCCTAAAAATGACGCGTCATTAATTTTATGGACGCAGGTTCGCTGTTCAGTGTCGTCGACGACCTCGATTTCAACAGTATTTACGCTGAACGCAAAAGTATCGGCTGAATCGCGTCCGTTCCATACTGCGTAATAAATGCCGGGCTGGCGGTGAACATTATTTATTAATGTTCTGATAAGATTATAATTTTCATCGTAAATATTTATTGTGGCAGTGCCGCTGACCGACTGATAATACGCGATAGTGCAGGAGTTTATGCCTTCAGTATCGAGTAAAGTCGGATTGAATAAAGTCGGCTCTATACTGAGATTCCAGACATAATGCGCGGAATTGCGTCTGCCCGGACTGCCGCCCTGTTCCATACTGTAAGCCCAGTTTGACGAGTCGTTTGTCCGGACAAACGGAGATAAGCGTTCAAGCGAAGTTTCGTTTGGACCGCCGATATTTTCAGCTCCAAGACTTGGCGAATAATCTAATTCATCAACGACCAATCCCAGCGCATTTTTCAGAATCACCTGATCGCTGACAACGGCTTTAACATTTGTAAATTGAATTTCCGGCGCCGAATCTCCGTATAAAATTACATCGCCGCCGTTCAATGT
>DAINAU010000317.1:0-2644 GCA_036733285.1 bacterium | reverse complement strand
ACTACTTCTTCTACTACAGACTCCAAAACGGCGGCCGGCGGAGGTCAGAACACAATCGTATTTAACGACGCCGATTTAGCGGCATATGGAAACGGTATGAATATTGATGATTTCTTTGTAGGATTCACAGTATCTCTCACAGCCGGACACGGATATAGTCAAACCAAAACAATAACAGCTTATAACTCGGCTACAAGAACGGCTACGCTTGACAGCGACTGGACTACTACAAAAGATAGAGCCAGAAACGGAGCCGCGTTAAATACTATTAAAATCGACAATACTTCGGAACTCGACGATTTGAATTTTACCGGCGCAACCGTAAAAATTCTATCCGGCGCCGCGGCTGGCGAAACAAGGGTCGTAAATTCTTACGACGCGGGAACAAACACATTAACGCTTTCAAGCGCTTGGAACACAAACATTACAGGCGCAGTTGCAGGCGCGGGTTCAGGAACAAACACTTTAGTATTAGAGATTGGAGATTTAAAAAACTACGATAATTATTATTACGGGGCTTCAGTAACTCTTACTGCAGGCATTACAAATATAACTAAAACAATTTCCGGATACGCTAAAACAACCAATGAGATTACCGTTGATTCCGACTGGGGAGTTATAACCGAACAAGGGATTGCCAATCACGGAGGCGCCGCTTCAGCGGCGACAGCAAATACAATTACATTTGCCGCGGGAGCTTCCGCTTCAAACAACGCATACGTAGGTTCGACAATAAACGTAAACGGCGAAATCAAGACAATAACCGCTTACAACGGAGCAACCCAAACAGCTACGGTTGACAGCGACTGGCTTGACGGAGACGGCAGTTCAATTGTCGGGCAGGATTATGCATTAACTGTTGAAATAAACGAACATTCATCATACGTTATCAATGACGTAATAGCAAACAGCTCCTCCACATACGAAATTACTTTGGCTTCGGGAAATTATAATGTTCCCAAAAACGGAACAACATATTCGTTAAATTCAACAGGATTATACGCGATAGACCTTAACGAATCTTCCGCAAATTATTTGACTCCTTATAATACCGGAATCCTCATATCGGGCGGAGACTCGAGTTCTTTATACGATATTACGGAATATGATTCTGGAAAATATTCAATATTATTCAATGATTATTCGGATTCAAACAAAGTTAAAATTTATAATTTTGAAGGTTCGACCGAACAAAATATTTTTCACACATCGTCAATTTCTGTAATAAAAAACACAGGAAGCGGAACCGCGTTAGGAGCTACTGCAAATACTATTCAATTAGCGGCTACAGCATCGGATATAGCAAATACTTACGTAGGTTCAATTATTACGGTAAACAATGAATCGAAAACTATAACAGCTTACGACAACATTACAAAAACCGCAACAGTTGACGGCGCATGGAGCGACGGCGACGGCTCTACTATATCAGGTCATAATTACGCTTTCATAAAAGATTTGGGAATACAGGGCGGTTCTCTTTCCTCGTCTTATCTCGACGCCGACGGAAAAATGGCGGTCTTAAAATTTACAGAATCAGGTTATGTTCAATCCACTTCTAATCAATATATAACTTTAGAATCAAGCGCAAACAGTCAAAACGGATATTATGTCGGAATGCAGGTGAATATAGGTTCTAACGTAAGAACAATAACATCTTATAACGGAACTACCAAACAAGCGGTTTTAGACGAACCGTTATCGAGCCGGACCACCGCAACCTCAAAATATTCCATTAGTCATTCAATTATGTATTTTGACGTCAGCGATACAAATTACTCGGATGCGGGGTCTATCACCGAATTGCCAGACACTCTCACAAAAACAACAGTTATGCCCGAAATTTTCAAATCCTCAGACGGAAAATATTATATAGGTTACAGCGAAGTCGCGGAAGAAAACACATTGTTAGAATATAATAATAGCTCAATGAATACTATTCAATTATCTCCGACTTCTTCAAATGAAGACGATTATTACGTAGGAATGGGATTTTATATAAGCAATGGACCAGGCGCAGGAACTTTAAACACAATTATCGATTACGACGGAACGACAAAAACTGCGACTATTGAAAATACTTTTATAGGAACATCTAATTGTTCAATAACTGCAATCGGAGCTACGACAATCAAATCCGGAGCTTTAACCGCCGCAACCAACGATTATTACAATAATTGGGGAATTTATATAACGGACGGAACCGGCGCCGGACAATTCAGAAGAATAACGGATTATGACGGAACAACTAAAACTGCAACCGTAGAATCTTGGGATATTACGCCGGACACAAACTCAAAATTTAAATTGATGCAGCTTCCCAACACTGCCACATTTAATACAAACAACGAATTTACCGCTCTTAGCGGAACCTTAACCAACATAAGATTTCCGGTTGGTTTCAACACATACAATACTTTTTACAAAGGATATACTGTTTTTTTAACCGGCGGAACCGGAGCGGGTCAGTATAGAGATATTTCGGCTTATGTTGGAACCGGAGGCGCCGCGAGGACCGCAACGGTCGCTACAAACTGGACTACGGCTCCGGTTGGAGGGAACACAAAATTCACTTTAATGCTAACTGATTCTTCAGCGCCTTATACGGGAAGCAGCGATACCGCAGTAATGCAAACGGCAAATA
>DAINAU010000316.1:0-2689 GCA_036733285.1 bacterium | reverse complement strand
CTTATTAGACAGCGCGAACATTTTTTTTACATTCCCGTTTATTAAAATAACATTCCTTACATTCGCATTAAACCCTTAATTTTTCCTTGCTTTACGATGGCGCAATACTGCCATTTTTGAAATTAAACGATTTTTTAAACCCTTAATTTTTCCTTGCTTTCGACGATTTTTCAATTCTTTTCCTCGTTCGACATGGCTTCCGGTCTGGCTTCCGGTCGGCTGCGTCTGGTTTGCGGCTTTTCGCCCTTTTGTCCATATCAGCGCCGATATGCGACACAGCGCTGCCGCAAGTTATAAGCAACTGACTGAAGCCGGAACAATATATTTATTCAGGAAAATATTTGTAAGAAAAGAAATTTTTTTTATATTAATCGCTGCATGGATTCAAATTATCTTGATAATGAAACCTTACGCTCCTTGCTATAACAAAACAAGAATTTTCGTTTCGTCTCTTCCGTTTATTGATTTAATTGTCGCAATATTTATTTGCTCTTTATCGCAAAAACTGAAATTTCGCCGTAAAATTATTTTTAATATTATATTATTTGCATTTATAATTATTTCTATAGTTTTTTTTTAAAAACATCCCACCGCATAGGGAGCCATTTTAATATATTTTTCAAAGGCGGCGGCATTGAAAAAGCCGATAAAGCAGGTTTACAGATTGATACTTGGGGAGAATCATTAACTCTTGAAAAAATCGGATTTATAAATAAAACTTTTAAACCGCGTTCGAAAATTTACGTAGTTGGGCATCATCCGTATACTTCCGTTTATCTGCAATCAATAAATATTTTTAGAAAAGATTTTATTTTTAACAAGGAATTATTTGAAAACAATCCCGATGATTTTGACTATATAGTTTTAGTCAACAATAAAAGTTTATGGAACGAAAAAATTTATAAAATTATCGCGTCGTCTCCTGAAAAATGTTTATATTTTTAATTTGATTTTTTTAATCGTGCGATTTTATAAAATACTATAAAAAAAATAAAAGTTAAAATAAAAAGAGCAAAAAATAAAAGGTTAAAAATATAAAGGCGACGGAGCATAATTTCATTAAAGTAAAAAGAAATAACGGTCAAAAATCAGGGGTCATTTCTGCGCATTCATATTCAAAACTTTTATATTCCATTCTTTCGCCATTATTACCCTAAAAACCACATTATAATTTTGAAAAATTGTTGGAAGTAATGAAAAAACAATCGGATAAATCAGTTTTAACGCTTTGAAAAATAAAGGTTTCTAAAAAAAAATAAAAATCAATTAAAGTTTTTTCTATAACCTTCCGATAAACAGGAATAGGGAAAGGGAAAAAAAATGTTTACAAATACATCATATAATCAAACTTTTAATATTCTGCATAAGGGTCTTGATTGCACAACGTTGAGACATCAGACCATATCGAATAACATCGCCAATGTAAATACTCCGTCTTATAAAAGAAAAGAGGTAACCTTTGAAGGCGAACTTCATAGGGCTTTATACGGGCCGCAACCTATTCCCGCATCTGTAACTGATAACCGCCATTTGAGATTCAAAGGACAGGTAGAGTTATCGGAAGTAGTTCCAAAAGTGAACGTGGAAAATGAAACGTTTGTAAGAAACGATGAAAACAACGTTGATATGAATCAGGAAATGGCTGAGCTTGCAAAAAACAATTTGAGTTATGACGCATATATAACGAGTATGACTTCAATGATTCAACAATTGAAATCGGTCATTCAGAAAGGCGGTAGAGTATAATGCAAATAACATCCGCTGTTAGTTCCGTAGGATTAAATTCATACCGCGTAAAAAATACCGGATTATTCAGGGCGATAAACAGCGCGGCGTCGGGTATGACGGCAGAAACATTGAGAATGGATGTTATTTCCAATAACATAGCAAATGTTAATACCACAAGAACTCCGGAAGGCGGAGCTTTCAAACGTAAAGACGTAGTGTTTGAACCGAGAAGTTTTTACGGATATGATTTCGACGTTCCGCAAATTGAAAATATGAGCGATTTATACGAACTTGCGGGAACCGGCGTAAGGGTTGTAGATATTGTTGAAGATTCAAAAAATCCTATGAGAATGGTCTATAATCCCGACCATCCGGATTCATTTAAATATCAGGATTTTTTCAACGAAGACGGAACCAGAAAAGAACAATACGCTAATTTATCAGACGAAGAATTCGATAAACTTGCCGCAAAAATCGGATATGTAGAATTTCCCAACGTGAATGTAGTATCTGAAATGGTAGATATGATAACTGCAACAAGGGCTTATGAAGCTAATATAACCACAATCAAATCGGCCAAAGCGATGTTCACAAAAGCGCTTGAACTTGCAAAATAATTTATATTTTTTTGCGCCTCCAAATCGAGATTCAGCATAAAATTTGAATAACAATAATAACCGGAAATTCCTTGACTGCTTCAGTTATTTCTTTTTCAAATAAACGAGAAATATACTCTTTCATACAATTCACTTTTATGTAAAATTAATTTTAAAATTTAATTTTACATAAAATATAAATTTTGTCAGGTGATATTATTTCTTTTTTTTCAGAATTTTATTGATTTTTATTTTGTTTTTATCCTTTCCGGCATCGTTATTTACGTTGTTTTACCCGTTGGGTCAGGCTCTAATTTCAGACAACCCGAAGTCAGGGGAACGAATCTGATACCATATTGAAAAAA
>DAINAU010000315.1:0-2743 GCA_036733285.1 bacterium | reverse complement strand
CAGGAATAGCAAGGCAGCCGAAAGTATCGGGCGATTTAACTAAAACAATGTTAATAGGACAAGCTGTAACAGAATCGCCCGCTATATTTGCGTTAGTTACGGCAATATTGCTTTTATTCATTGACCCCAAGATTCCTCACGTGGAAGAAGGCGCTAACAACTGGCAGGTCTACGCTAATGTTTTAGCTCATATGTGCGCGTTAATAGGCGCAGGAATAAGTATGGGATTTGCGGCATTTGGTCCTGGAATTGGAGACGGAGTCGCTGGCGACGCGGCTTGCGAAGCAGTGGCAAGAACGCCTGAAGAACGCGGTTCGATTATGAGAACAATGCTTATAGGACAGGCGACGGCTCAGTCAACGAGCGTCTACGGATTTGTAATATCGTTATGTCTGATATATCTGACTGCGCCCTAAGAATGATTTTATTTCCGGTATTTTTACCGGATGAATTTAAAAAATATAGAATATAATAAGGTTTCTTATTGAAAATTTCAGGAGGTTTTTTTTATGGAATTAGAAGTTGCAAAAGTTTTGGTTGGCGGGATGATGAAAGCCGCGGCTTTTATAGGCGCTGGAATTTGTATGGGTTTTGGAGCTATTGGGCCGGGAGTCGGCGAAGGAATAACCGCGGCTAAAGCTTGCGAAGGCATAGCGAGAACTCCTAAAGAAGCGGGATTATTAACAAGAACAATGCTGATTGGTCAGGCGGTAGCTGAATCAACCGGTATTTATTCTCTCGTTATAGCGTTGTTGTTGATTTTTGTCGTATAAATAAATACGCGGATAAAACGGACTTTTTCAGTATAAGAATTTTTGAGTTTGTTTGAGAATTGTTTTAATTTAATATTTGATTTTTATGAAATATACTTAGGTAATATTACTTAGCGTAATATCGGCATAAAAATTAAATTTAATAGAGCGAGGTAGGAACGGATTATGGTTCAAATAAATTTTTCGATACTTGCGAACACATTAAGTTTTGGCGTGTTATTATATTTTTTAATAAAATATTTAAGCCGTCCGATAACTAAATTACTGGACGAACGCGCTGAAAAAATAAAAGAATCCATCACAAAAGCCAAAGCCGAAGAGCAGCGTTTGAAGGATTTGCAGGAAGAATACACGCAAAAGATTCAAGTTGAATTAAACGCGGCTAAAGAGGCGCGAAATGAAGCGAGAAAATTCGCGGAAGAAGAAAAAAAACGCATTATCGAAGAAGCGAAAAAATCAGCGGAATATCTTCAGCTTAAAGCGGAAAAAACAATTCAAATCGAATATGAAAACGCGAAGAAAAATCTTGAAAAACAGATTTTACAGTATTCGATAATAATAGCTCAAAAAATCATTGAAAAAGAAATCGACGCTGAAAAACATCAGGCGCTTGTCAACGATTATATAAAAAGAATAGGAGGATAATTTTGAGCACTATCAACAATGTAATAGCATTCAATTTATCGTCCAGATATACGGATTCGCTTATAAATATCGGATTGAAAAATAATAATATCGACGAAATATACAGGAATATGAAAGATTTGAGAAAAATATTCTCTTATAACAATAAAAAAATGTTTGATATTATTAAATCCAATTTAATCTGCGAAAACGACAAAAAAAATATTCTTGATGAAATATTTAAAAACGGCAATTATGCGAAAGAAGTAAAAAATCTTTTTCATCTTATAATTGAAATTCACAGGGAATATATTATAGATTATATGTTTAAGAGTTTTTCCCACAGGTATCATATTTTACGGAATATGATAAGCGTTTATATTGAAAGCGCGGTCGAACTTGACGACCGGACAAAAAACAGAATAAAAGAGTTTTTAATTAAACAAACCGGAAAAACAGTTTTATTCAACGAGAAAATCAATCCTGATTTGATAGGCGGATTGGTAATTAAATATGGGGAAAAAACTTTGAATTGCAGTTTATCCCGAAATATTGAACTTATGAGCAAAGAGTTATTAAATTAAAAGAGGTGAATCTCACTATGCAAATTAAGCCGGAAGAGATTAGTTCGATAATCGAAGAAAAAATAAAAAATCTTGGGACCAAAGTCGAATCGGCGGAAGAAGGTATCGTATTGCAGGTCGGCGACGGTATTGCAAGGATAAGCGGACTTGCGAATGCAATGTCCGGCGAGCTTCTGGAATTTCCTTATAATATCAACGGAATAGTATTAAACCTTGAAGAAGGAAATATTGGAGCCGCCATACTTGGAGACTATAAAAAAATCCGCGAAGGAGATAAGGTCAGACTTACAGGCAAAATAGCTTCAGTTCCTACCGGCGACGCAATGATTGGACGCGTAGTGAATTCGCTCGGCGAACCTATCGACGGAAAAGGACCTATTAAAACGACGGATTTTTCTTTTATAGAAAAAATCGCGCCGGGTATCGTGGAACGTCAGCCGGTTAAAGAACCTCTTTATACCGGTATTAAAGCGATAGACGCTATGATACCAATCGGACGCGGTCAACGCGAATTGATAATAGGCGACAGACAAACAGGTAAAACCGCGATAGCTCTAGACACCATTATTAATCAAAAGAAAACCGGAGTTATTTGCATTTATGTTGCTATAGGTCAAAAGAAATCGACCGTAGCGAACGTAGTAAGAACCCTTGAAGAATACGGAGCTATGTCTTATACGATAATAGTATCTTCGACAGCTTCCGAACCGGCTCCGCTGCAATACATCGCTCCTTATTCGGGATGCGCTATCGGAGAATTTT
>DAINAU010000314.1:0-2750 GCA_036733285.1 bacterium | reverse complement strand
CTACTAATTCTTCAATATCTTTTAGTAATTGATTATTTGAATATGTTAGTTTTTTTCGCCCGCCGCCTTTCTTTCTAATACCTTCGCTTTTTTCATTTTTTTGGATTTCGCTTATTCCTTTTTTTATTGTTTTATAATCCAAATCAGTTGCAGCATGTAATATTTTAATACCACCGTGACCTAATATTTTCGCTTCACTTGCTGCCCATATCCTTTTTGCTTTTTCATTAAGACAATAAGAAATTTGTTCGAATTTTTTTCGAATTGTACCTATAATTTTTTGTGCCTCTTTTATCATAAAATACAGTATAACATATTTTATAAAAAAAAGGAAGTTATTTTTACTTAATTACTAACCTGCGGTATTAAAAAACTTGAACATACAACCCTGAAAGGGTTGAATTTTATACTGTCTTGAAATTCGACCCTTGATCAGGGCCGTTTTCATATTTTTTTATTAGCCGTTGATTTCATCAACGGCTATGTAAAATTCGACGCTCTTTGTAACTTGTTGCAACTTTCAGCGTCGTTTATTTAATATTTATTTTTCATATAAACAAACTGTAATGATATACGAAAAGTTTATAAAAATTATTGGAACACTTTCTGACTGCGCACAAAAACCTAAAAGCAATATAAAAAACTTGATTTACGCGATTTAAAGTAGTATTATACCAAAAACTGCAATAAGATTTTGAAAAAGCGCTGAAAACGGGTTAAACTCGGATAATGCAGTAGATGTTAAGTGAAGTTTTTCAAAACATAGACGTATGCTTGTTAAAACTTCTAAAAACCCGAAAACTTTTAATTTACGGCTTTAGCCGTAAATCATAAGTTTTTAAGATTTTGAAAAATTGTCTGAAACAAATATTTTATACTGTCTGAACAATTTTTTAAAATCTTTATGCAGTTTTCGGGTTAAAACACCGTGGTTCGGCAATTTTTCAAATTCAAAAAGGCTTGAAATGAAATTATCAAATTTAAATTCGAAATCATTAGAATCAATAGTATTGAATCTGATTAAAAACAGATTTGAAAATCTCAATGAAGATAATTACGAATTGTTTTTCAGTTCCGAATATTTTTTAATAAATAATCCTTTTAAAACCGAGGGGTTTGAAAGTTTTATTTTAAAATTAAAGAAAATATTGAATTCGCAAAGTTCCGTTTCCGTCGAATACTCCGATAATGGAGCTTCAGTATCCGGCGCGATTGTATTAAAAAAACTGTTTGAATTTTTGAAATGCAAAACTGTAGAGACTAAACTGTCGAATCGGATAAAATCAAACGAGTCAATAACTGTTTCAATCGATAAATCGTTTAAAATAAATTTCAGGGAAATGCCGGATAAACAATGTCAAGTTATTTTACTTGACAACTTGGCGGAATTTAATTTAAACAAAATCAGTCTGGCTCTGTCGATTTATAATATAACAATCGGTATTTTGTATAGTTTTGACGAAACATTTGGAAAAGAAATGATAGCTTTCGATCTTGAAGCCACGGGTCTTTCAAAACTTGACGAACTTACTGAAATCGGAGCTTTAAAAATACGGAACGGCGTAATATCAAGCAGTTTTCAAACTCTGATAAATCCCGAGCGGTCGATTCCTTTTGGTATACAGGAGCTTACTCATATAACGCCGGATATGGTTAAACCCGCTCCGAAAATTTCTGAAGCTATAAGAATGTTTTATGATTTTGCGGGAACGCCCGATTATGTCGTTGTTCATAACGGCGGGTTTGACGTATCCTCGATAAGAACGAGATATAAAAAATATCTCGATAAAAATTTTCAGCCGAAAGTCTACGATACGCGCGCTCTTTCGCAGTCGGTAAAACCGGGGTCTGGTTTGGATTTATCATCGTTGTCGCATGAATTCAGCATTATACTGAAAAATGCGCATAGAGCGTTAGCGGACGCCGAAGCCACCGCGAAAGTATTTTCAAAATTAATTTTTTTTAGGAACGCGGGAATATCATATTTTCTTAAAAATAATTTGTATAAATTCTGCGGAATATGTTTTAACGAAATTAATAAACGGGCAAATAACATTGATTTTAGAATTTTGTTCAGAGCCGCGATTTTAGATTTAAGCCGTTCAAATAAAAAAAAGGTTTTCAGCGAATTATGTCTGCCGCTTAAGATTAAAAGTTATCTGAGTATAACTGAAACATTTTCAACCATAAAATCCGAAGAGCTGGCTAAATTATTGGATTCAAAAGAAAATCCAGCGTTAGCCAAACCGGCTACAAAAATAAATTTATTGAAATATCTTGACGCAGAAAAAACCGTTAATCTAAATATTTCCGATATATCAAAAGTTTTTGCATATATAATAAATGATTTTTATCCTTTTGATTCTCTATCGAATAAATATCCGGTTTTCGTCAGCGACAAATTAACTTATATTTCAAAAGACGATAAATACTTTTATCTGAAAGAAAACGGGAAAAAAATTAAGATAATTAATACGGGAGGCGTCAATATAAAAGACGGACGCCGACTTGTATATAGAATCGATTACGAAAAATACGGTTTATTTAAAATGTTTGCGAGAATAAAAATTTATCCGCTAAAAATATTGAATTAGCATTAAGTTAATTAAAAAAATTCAGGACTGATATTTTTTAAGCGTTAAGCGTTTTATTATATCGGCGGAATAGTAACGGGAAATTGCGGATTTCGCATTAAAAAAAGGAGATGGTATGATAAATAAAATATAGCGCGGGTTAACTTCGCGAAGTAA
>DAINAU010000313.1:0-2824 GCA_036733285.1 bacterium | reverse complement strand
GACTGGTCAAAATTTTTAAAAATGCTTATTTGCTGGGTGCTGAATCCCATAGGCACAGCGATAATTTCCGTTGCTCTTTATTTATGCGTTGGTTTTGTTATAAAATTATTTTATGGTCAGGATTTGTCCGGATTGAACCGGATGTATAGAATTCTGCTTCTTATTGCGGGCAGTTATGGCGCTTATGAACTTGGAGCTAATAATGTCGTTGTTACAACCGCTCCTTATTATAATTCAGGTATGTTCGGAGATATAACCGCAACGCATAACTGGTGGAGCGAGCCCGCGCTAATAGCGGCGTTTATTGGAAGTCTTTCTATAGCGGTCGGCGCTCTGACTTACAGCAAAAAAGTTATGTATACGGTCGGCAGCAGCATAACCGCGCTGGACCCGTTTTCAGCGATGATAACGGTTTTTTCTCACTCTTTGAGTTTAATGGTATTCACAATGCTAAAAGTTCCGGTTTCTTCTTCTCAAGCGATAGTAGGAGCGGTTATGGGAATAGGATTATTAAGAGGCGGAAAAACAATCAGCTATAAAACGCTCGGATTTATTTTTATGGGTTGGATTATGACTCCGGTTCTCGGCGCCGGTATTGCGTTCGTACTTTATAAAATTGCCTTATAAATTAAGGGGGAATTACAATGTTTTTTCGAAACAAAGAAGAAAAAGTTATCGAATTGATGGGCAAACATTTTGATTTAATCGAAGAAAATCTGAAATTATTTAATGATTTTATAACGGCTTATTGCGACGGAGCTGACGAATCTCAGCTTAAAGAATTGTCGTTTCAAGTTCATAAAAAAGAACACGAAGCGGACGATGCGCGCAGAGAAATTCAACGTAAATTATGCGAAGGCGCGTTCCTTCCTTTCTACAGAGAAAATTTTACAAAGATACCTGATTTTGTCGATAAAGTCCCCGGACTTTCAGTAAAAATTTGCAAAGAAATATTTTTGCGGCAGATAAATATGCCCAACGAAATTAAAATTTATTTGAAACAACTTACCGAATCCGTGCTTGAAACATACAACAAATTTCTTGAAATATTCGAATATATTCCTAATGATTTTAAAAAGATTATGGAGCTTGCAGAAGAAGTTTCCAAATACGAGCAAAAAGTGGATAAAATTGAATGGGCGGCAAAGGTATATTTATACAAAACCAACACTACGCTTGATAAAGTTGACAAATTGATTATCGAAGAATTAATAACTTTGATTTCGGGAATTGCGGACGCAATTGAAAATGTGGCTGATTATATTGAAATTACTATGATAAAAATGAAGGTTTGATGAATATACGGTTTATGCGGTTTGTGGACAGGTATGCTGGAATACCTGTCTGCGCCGGTCTCGCGCTATTAAAAAAAATATCGAATTTCCTCTTTCCAAAAAAACCGAATAAATTCGCGTTTGACGATAAAATAAAAATTCTTATCATAGAACTTCCTGAAATGGGGAGCGCTCTGCTTGCTCATTCGGCTTTGTTAAAACTAAAAAATCATTTTGTCAACTCGGAAATTTTTTTTTTAATATTTAAAAAAAATAAAGAATCGGTAGATATTCTGAATCTGATACCCGAGTCAAATATAATAACTATTGAAAGCTCTGGTTTTACAAGGTTTTGCGCGGATACGATAAAATCAATTATATTTTTCAGAAAAACCAAAATAGATATTGTTATAGATTTTGAAATGTTTTCAAGATTTTCAAGCGTCTATAGCCGGCTTATTTCTTATAAGGAATACGCCGGATTTTATCTGCATAACGTCGAAGGTTTATTCAGAGGGAATCTATTGACTAAACGGGTAAATTTTAATTATTATCAGCATATCAGCGCAAATTATACCGCTCTTATAGACGCTGTAATTTCAGATTGTGATAATAAAGAATATTTATTAAAACAAGAAATTAAAACTCTTACGGCTCTTCCAAAATTGCCTGAAGACAAGGAAAACATTGAGAAAATAAAAGAAATAATTAAATTAAAATATCCGGAATTCAATGATAAAATAAAAATAGTAATAATTTGTCCGGACGCAGGCGAAATTCCTTTACGCGGGTGGAGTTATGAAAAATATCAATCGCTCGCTAAATTAATTTTAGAAAAACATTGCGATTCTATGATTATTATCACAGGAGTAAAAAACGCATTTATAAAAAATGAATCGCTGAAAAAATCTGTAAATTCGGAACGTTGCATAAATTTTACAGGAGAAACATCTTTGTATGAACTTATTCAATTATTTCATATTTCAAAAATACTCGTAACAAACGACGGCGGCTCGGCTCATTTTTCAGCGCTTACGGATATTTATTCTTTTGTGTTTTTTGGACCTGAAACTCCGGTTTTATACAGACCTTTAAGCGACCGCTGTATTAGTTTGTATAAAAATTATAATTGCAGCCCTTGTCTTAACGTTTTCAATTACAGATACAGTTCTTGCCGGAACAACAAATGCGTAAATGATTTTTTACCCGAAGAAGTTTATGAACTCGTCAAACAAAAATTTTTGAGCGCGGAATAAAGTTTTTCCCCGCGAATAATCGCTAATGGTTTTGTTTGTTTTGAGGGACGATCTTCCAATGGCATTAACGCTATCATCTTGATTTATACTCCGTACAAATAATTTTTTTAAAAAAAATTATTTTAAAATGCCGACCATATCTTTTTTTTTGCGCAGATTGAGCAACGAGCGAAATAAGTAAATTTTCGATTAATCGGCGATTATTTAAGCAATTTTCAAATAAAATAATAAAGTCAGATAAAATCACTGCTGTCCAAAAAAAATTTACAAATCCCAAGGCAACTCTAACTGTTC
>DAINAU010000312.1:0-2826 GCA_036733285.1 bacterium | reverse complement strand
GAACTTCAGAATTCTTTTAATCATATCCTCGATTTGTTTAAAAGAATTCTGAAGTTCTTCAATGACAAGACCGCTCTTTTCAACATAGTCTTTGCTTAAATTCATAGCGTCAACGGATTTTTTGATGTCGATTTGAATGTTATCAATAATCGAACCGATTTCAACCGCGTTAGCCGCGCTACGTTCGGCGAGTTTTCTAACTTCGTCAGCCACAACGGCAAATCCTTTACCGTAAGTTCCGGCGCGCGCGGCTTCAATCGCGGCGTTTAAAGCGAGCAGATTAGTCAGCTCGCTAATTTCGGTTATTGCTTTAACTATTTTAGTAATCTCTTTTGAACGGGCAACAAGATTATCCATACTTGCGTTAGTGTTATTAACGGAATTTTTAATAGTCTCCATTCCGTTAATCGTAGTTAATACCGCGTTTTTTCCTTTTTTAACGGTTTCATTAGTGGCTTTTGTCATATTGTTAGTGTTAATAATGTTTTCATTGACTTTTTGAATCGAGGCGGAAAGTTCCTGCATTGCCACCGCGCTTTCTCCCACTTTTGTGATTTGAGAAAGAATATCTTTTTCGCTATTCATAGAATTGTTGAGAAGTTCGTTTGAAGTCGAATCAATATTTACGGAAATATTAGAAGCTACGCCCATCAATTTGAGAAGGTTTTCGGTAATTAGTTTCAGACTTGAACTGAATTCGCCTTTTCCGGAATTTTCCGGCATATCAAAAGTTAAATCGGATTTCGCTATACATTTGGCTATACTCGAAAGTTTGTTCAAAGAAGTTATAAGATTTTTTGTCGATATTTCAAGACTACCGTTTTGTAATTTTGAAACAGTTTCCATATCATACCTGTCGTTTGCCGTATTGTTAAGAATATCGCAAATATTCTTTTGATTTTGGGCGGATTTAGACAAAGCCGCAGTTATAAGTCCGGAATTAGCAACTGATAAAGAGGGATTAGATAAATCGCCTGAACGCAAACATTCGGCTTGTTCCGATATAAATAATAATTTTTCATTCAAAGATTGAAGCGAATCAAATAATAGTCCGGATTCCTTGAATGAATTTGACGAGGATATATTTTCAGCGGAAAAAGAATCAATGATAGCGGAGATGTTTCTAATTTTATTTTTTAATAAATCAATTGACAATAATATTTTACCGTCGGCGAGATTGTTTTTTATGTTTTCGGGCAAATCTTCTCCTTTTACCGAAGTATTGATTGCGCACGGTATGGTTTCAAGTTTAATTTTGAATTTATTAACAATCTCGTTTAAACGAGATTTATTAAAAACCGGAGTATTAAAAACGGCGTCGTCAAATTTTTCATCATAGAGATTATCGAGTTGATTTGATAAAACAGATAAATCCGACGCGATTAAAAAAATCAAATATTCAACCGACCCTTCCTTATAACCGTTTTTATTTTGAGAAGCGAACTCGCCGTTAGATATTTTATTCAACAACGTTTCTAAGTCATTTCGTTTTTTCAGCAGCGCGCCAATTTTTCCACCAACCGCGTTCGTAGAATTTAATCCGTTTAATTCGTCGTTACAGATGGATTCTATCGCCGAATCGATAGCTTCGGCGTAATCGACCGTATCGTCCACCGCTTTTTTAAATATAGCTGTTTCTGATTTATTTTCGTTTATTTTAAACGTTTCGGGTTTCGCATTTTTCAATATTCCTTCAAGCTTTTCAGCGGCTTCAGACATTGGAACAATAAAACTATTACGAACAAAAATTGAAATAGCAATCCACAATATTAAAGCTAAAAATACCGAATAGACTAATGCGGATTTATCCGGCGTTCCGGTTTCTGAGAATAATATTAAAAACAAAACCGGAATTAATATGCAAAAAAATAAAAACGCATAAATCTTTTTATTATACTTCATAATATGATTTCCATTAAAAAAAAGTATAATAATTTTAAAATTTTTGTTAAAAAAGTCAATGATTTAATCTCAAGAAATTTTTTTTTTAAAAATTTAATAAAAACCTTTTTACAAATTTTAATTTTTATGGTAAAATAATAAAAATTTTTTTTATGGAGAAAACGTATGTTTAAATTGGTCTACAATTTAAAAATGAAATCCAAATTATTTTTGTTAATCGCGAGTTTTTTTGTGTGTTTTATTTTATTCGGAGCATACGCTTATAATTCTTTGAATATAGTTAAGGTCAACGGAAATATTTATAAAAGCATCATTCAAGGAAAAGATATAATAGCCGATATTTTACCGCCGCCCGAGTATATTATAGAATCTTATCTTACCGCGCTTCAGTTGCTTGACGAGACCAACGGACCCGAAGACTTAAAAAAATTAATTGAACGCGGGAAAATATTGAGAAGCGAATACGAAGAAAGACATTCTTTCTGGGAAAAAGAACTTTTTCCCAGTCAAATAAAAGACATACTTACCAAAGAATCCTATCTGCCGGCTATGGAATTTTTTAACGTCAGAGACAACGAGTTTATTCCGGCGATAATGAATTCTGATTTTCAAAAAGGAAAAGAATTATGTTTTGGCAGTTTGAAAGAAAAATATTTCGCGCACAGAATAAAAATCGACGAGGTCGTCAAACTCGCCGCGGAAAGAAATAAATCCGACGAAATCAAAGCCGCGGAAATAATAAAAAAAAGAACGATAACTTTAATCGCGCTTGGCGTCGCGGTATTTTTTATCATATTGCTGTTTTCGTCTAAAATATTTGGAAATATATTATTTAATATCAAAGAGTTTTTGCAAGCGACAAAACGAATCGCTTACGGAGATTATTCAAAAAAAGTCGAAGTTATATCAAAAGATGAAATAGGA
>DAINAU010000311.1:0-2890 GCA_036733285.1 bacterium | reverse complement strand
TAAGTCGATAAAATGTAGAAAATGCTTTAGCATTGCTCTTAATTATCAATATGTTAATGAGCAACCCTGAAGGGTTTTCTACACTTATTAGACAGCCGCGTATGAAATAAAAAAATAAATCAACCCCGGCGGGGTTGTGTAAAAAACATTACATATTTTTTTACATACCGCTACGCTGTAGCGGAAAATAATAGTTTTATTATTTCCAGCGGTTTTTTAAAACCGCTGGTTACAAACATTTTGCGCCGCTGGCGCAATTATTGAAAAATAAATGTTTAGCTACCGTGGGCTGCATCACTGGCAAACATATATATCTTTCAATGACCGTGATTTACCCACGGCTATATTCCTATCGCGCCTTCGGCGCTAAAAAACAATGTTTTTCAAAGGAAAAACAAAAAAAATTTCAAAACTTCTTATTCTCTATCAAGTTCGCGCAATTGCGTAAAATTATTTTTATAGTTTTCAAAAGCTTCAGATAATTTTGATTCAAGCATTTGACCTTTTAAATACATTGTCCAGAAACGGTCGCCATATTTTGAAGATTCCTGCTTTTTATATGTATCAACAATAAGAAGCTGTCCGAAAACTCCATCCCAAAAATATTGTTCTTTTTCGCTGAAATTAGAAACCGCTTTGCCAGTCGTATAATCATATCCTCTTTCACGCGTGCCTGAAATTTTAGAACGCATTCCGATATATTGAATAAACTGTCTTTTTAAATCGTTATAAGCATCATCGCGCGCTGCTTGTAATCCTATATTATTATCATCGCGGACAGCTGCTGATTTTCCGATAATTGTAACATATTTATTAGCTATTCCGCCTTGGTCAGTTTCTATATAGACAACGCCGTATTTAGCGACCCAATCTTTTTCGCGTTCTTCTTTTCCGCTTTCATTAGTTCCATACTCTCCATATTTTTTTGTGCCGGCAGTTGATAATACCTCGCTTGATGTATTAGATGTTATTTGCGGTTCGCGGTAGATAATTTGTTTTTTCGCGCAGCCGATAAAAAATGTGACACACAAAAATAATAAAATTAAACGCTTCATAATAAAAAACCCCCTATAAAAATTAAAAATTAAAATTTAAACGAATATTCCTGCTGGTTATTTGAATATCTGTATTGTCATTTATTCTTATTTTCGAAATATCATAACGATTGATTGGTTTTGAAAATACAAATGCGTCAATAACATTCAATGCATAAACAACGCCTGTTCCAATAATAAATGTATCGCGCTGTTTTTGTTTACTGTTAATTTCTTCAGTCAAAGTATTCATTTGCAAACGCAGAGAATTACGCTCGTTTAAATCTGACGACGCATTATATTGAACGAATAATTTATTTTTATCATCCGTTAATGCGCTCGCTTTTTTATTGGTGTCATAAATCATATAACCGCCAGCAAGCGTTGCAGTAAAAAACATTACCGCTTTTGAATAGCGTTTGTTATGATATTGTCCATAACCTGGTAAAATTATTGAACGAAAACCGCAGGCGATTTTTTCGCTTGCAACCTTTTTGATTTCAGAAAATTTTGATTTCTGATGTTCTTTTATTTTAGGAAATTTCGCAAGTATATACACTTCGACAATTCTATCTTGAATTTTTTGTTCTTCATCAACTATTTCTGCATTACCGGATATTTTTTTCATTTCATCAATAGCTTTTACTTTTGCAAATTCATAAGCTGAACCTGTTCCCTTAAATGTTTTGTAATTATTCTTTGTTCCCTCGTAATTCCAACCGTATGTTTCAAACCAGCGCGGCTTGAAATCCGCAAATAATACTGTCGGTATAATTAAAATAATAATTATTAAAACCGCATTCCTCATAAAAACCTCCGTAAAAATCTTATTTACTTACATCTACCAAATTTGGATTTTCCTCTTTTAAACAATCATTGCATATTGTTTTATATTCAAGACTATTTCTGTTTTCATTATATCCGGCATTTTTTAAACCGAAATAATTCTTATTTTCAGGTAAAATTTCGCCGCAATTTCCGCATTCGAAAAATGAAACAGTATTCAAACAATTTGCGCATATAAATTTATCAAATTCTTTTACGAAAAATAACGAGTTATCTTTATCGCATTCTCCGCATTGATAAAAAAAACTATCTGTATTATTAACAAAATTTTGCAATTCGTTTATTATAATATCGTTTTCATCATCATTAGCAGAAAGTATCTCAAAATTTAAATCTTCAGATTTATCTTGAATTGTTATTTCAAAAGGGATTTCTTCAGACAATTCTTGCGCCAGATTATGAAATACGGCAGTTAATTTTTTTTTTGAGTTTTCCAAAATAAACACCTTCCTTTAAAAATATATTTTTGTTTGAATTTAAAATAATTAAAACGATTTATTTCGATTCGAATATTATTGATTTATTATTTTTATTTTCTAAATATTTTTGCTGAAATTTTTTTAAACTATCTAAAATATTTTGAGCGCCAGCAATATTCATCTTATTTAAATAATGAATCAAATCCATCTGTAATATTTCTTTTTCCATAGAATCATTGCTAAAATGAAACGGTGGAAAATAAAAAATTAGTTTATTAACTAATTCAAAATATTCTTTTTTCAATTCTATTTCGTTAATCATATTTTTGCTCCGTAAAAAAATAAATTTAAATTTGAACTATCTCTTAATAAATTTATTTATAATTCATAATAAAACCTCCGCCGTTTTGATAATTATATTTATTCCCGCACATCCAAATAGAAGATGTTCCTAATGTTTTTAACGAAAGAATATAATTATCGTTTACTGAAGAAAGTTCTGTCCAATTATTTCCATTATATTTCCATAATTTATCACACTAGTGTCCAATTAAAAATATAAAAAACTTGCTAACGGTTTTACCTTTTCGT
>DAINAU010000310.1:0-2912 GCA_036733285.1 bacterium | reverse complement strand
GAATCATCGTTATTTCATTTTGTTTCCATAGATTTAAACTGAGCTTTGCGCAGTCAACCTACGGCTATGTGAAATTCGACGCTTTCAGCGTCGAGAATAACCCGTTTTAAAACTTATACAACACGCTGAATACATGCGAATTCTTCAAATCGCCGAAATCAGAATACGAATAATCTACCGTTAATTTCGAAAATGTCGCGCCAAAACCTAATGTTATGCCTGACGACAATTCATTGAAATCATTGTATCCCGCTCGCAGCGAATAATTTTTATAGAACTCAAAATCCACGCCCGCATTAATTCTGTATTTGTCGTTTGTCATTAACACATTATCTATTGTTGGAATTATGCAAAGATATTCTGTCGCGTCAAACCTCGAACTTATTCCGAATCTTCCAGTCAAAGGCAATTCTTCTCTTTCTCTGTCAAATTTCATTTTTGAACCGATATTGGAAACCGCAAACCCAAATAATACCGGAGTTTCTTTTATTTCGTGTTTCATCTGCCAGCCAATATCAAATGCAAAAGCAGTAGCTTTTGAATCCTTGATTTTAGATTTTATATATTTTGCGCTGCCGCCAAAACTTCCGTTTTTCCAGTCAACCGCATAACAGAAATTTACAGCATAATCTTTTGTAGTAAATCTGCCCGTATTCAGATGACTTGTCGGGTCAGTGATTAATGTTCCTTCAAATTCGCCGTTGTCAAGTATATTAACCGCAAGACCGATATTGTGTTTATTTTTTAATTTATGCGTTATCCCGAGATATTGCTGATTTACATCTTGAAAATAATTATTGTGAGCAAATAAAATTTCAGTTTTTTCAGTTTTAGCTATACCAGCCGGATTCCAGTATAATCCATAAACTCCTTCGGATAAAGCCGTATATGCTCCGCCGAGCGCAGTTGGTTTCGCCCCAATCGGCACGCCTAAAAATAATCCTGTAACCGTCGTTTTGTCTGCAAATACCATACCGCAAAAAAATAATTGCAAAACCGTAATCATTAAAATAATTTTTTTCATCGCTTACCTCGCTTATTAATTTATTAAAAAATTTTATTATTATAAAATTGTAAAATCATAAAATTTAAAAAACAACTTCTTTTAATCTTTTTATCTTCTAAATTGGAACCGTCCCCATTTATTTTTATCAAAATTTATTCTTTAAAATTCGGCCCTTTCAGGGTCGCTCATTTTTGCCATTCTCATTCCGTAGGTTTTCCTGAGCTGTTGCTTAGTCAACCTACGGCTATGTGAATATCGAACCATCCAGAGTCGCTCATTTTTATTCCATTCTCGTTCCTAACGGAGTTTTGACCACCGTCTAAATTCCTTTCTGCCCTTCGGGCTTCAATTCACCATTCGCAAATCCTCTAATTCGCTAATTCGCAATTACCTTATCACCGCCGCTTTCTTAACTACTGTCTGACCATTTCCTTTTATCACAATAAAATATGCGCCGCTGCCTACTTTTCTGCCTTTATCATCGCGGCCATCCCATATTGCCATTCCATAGCCGCCAGCAATATTTGTCAGCGATGACACTTTTCTGCCGAGTATATCAAAAATTTCAATACTGCAATCTACAGTCAATCCTTTAATATGAATACCGCCCGCATTATTCACATCAGCGCTTCCAAATAATTCAACGCCTGTCTGCGGATTGCCGTCATTCGGTCTAAACGGATTCGGAAATACTATGACATTATTCAAATCATTTGCAGCCGGAACTTTCTTTATTCCAAACAAAGCGTATATTGTAAAATGTTTTACACTCAAAATAGCTTTATTATTAGTATGGTCAAATGATACGCTCCAGCCGTCGGTGTTTGGGACTTCTTTCCATACCGTATCATTAGCATCCTGTTTGTAAAATGCTTTCAATGTGCTTTCATTAACAAAAACAGAGTTATCCAATCTGCCGTCATTATCTTCATCAAGATAAGGTATCTCAATTTTTACCGGCTTGTCAAAAGGCATTGTCTCGCTGTAATTATATCTGAGTAATTGCACACGCACCACGGCAGCTTCCACATCCCATGTATTCATACTCGCAAGTTTACTGTCAGGCATTACCGTATCGCCCGCTTCTTCAATTTTAATTTTTTCAATTATCAATGTATCATAACCAGTTAAACTCCCGTATATCTGCTGCCTTGAATCTGCGCTGATTATGTCAAACGGCGCAGTTACAATTACGCTCTTTTTGATTTCCTGACCATTGACAGTTTTAACATCAGGCAATATCTGAACAATATTTTCAGCGCCGACCGCAGTTTTTAATTGAACATAAGCCGTATTTGCGTTATCGTCGAATTTTTGGAGAAATTCCGCTTGTTCAAGCGAATTTGTGAACTCAACCATTATTGACGATGAGGTATCTACTCCAATATTATTTTTGTAAACTGAAATTAATCTAATATCATACAAACCAAAAGTTATCAGGTCTGCGCTCATATCCCATATTGCAGCAACAATAGCGTCCTTCATTGATTCCACTTTAATCTTTTCATTTGCATAATTCTTCAAATCTGCGGTTTTCCAATTCTGATTATCTATGCTTTTATATTCAATATAAATATAATCAATCTCGGCTTTATTGCTCGGCAATAATACAGGCAACATTAATGTATTATCATTAGCCGTATTATTAAGATATATTTTCTTGCCGTTCAAATCGCTTGCAAATTCCGTTTCTTCTCTATAATCAGGATAATATCTCATTATAGTAGCCGCCGGAGTTTCAGCCGAATTATTTCCCAATGCGTCAGTAACTGCTATGGTAATTTTATATTCTTCATTAATATTAAAGTTTGACGCGGGTATATTGCAAAATTTAACAGAACTATCGTAGTTTATTGTATATACAATATTTCCCGAACTGTCTAATACATTTATATTATACGCGCTC
>DAINAU010000309.1:0-2939 GCA_036733285.1 bacterium | reverse complement strand
GATAACGGATAGGAGCTATCCTCGTCGCCGAAGGCGATGACCCGTAGGGCGACGGCGCAGCCGTCAGGGATAGCTCCAAGTTACACGCCGTAATTTAATTTTATTCAATTATTTTCGCTCCACATTTTGAACAAAACTTGCTGTCAGACAATAATTTAAATCCGCAATTATGACAATAAATAATATCACTTTTATCAATTTTTTTAGGTTGGATATTTTGTATGGATTCTTCAATTATTTTTTCGGAGTTTAATATTACTTTTTCTTTTTCTTTAATTTTAAATTGTTCTTTTTTATCTTCCGATATTACAGATTTAAATAATAAATTTTCTTTTTTGTTATTGCCAAGTTTATGATTATATGCTAATGACAATTTTATTACTTCTTCTCTATTTAACGCTTTATTCAATGTATCTTCATAACTCACATCAAAATATATATTATTGTAATCTTTTAAATTTATTTCTATACCATAACCTATAGTTCCTTGTAATAAATTTTCTTTTATACTATCCCAATAAATATTATCTGGAGATTTTTTAGTATAAAAACCTAATCTGAAATTATGTTTAAATAAATTATTATTAAAACTCAATTCGCTACCACATTTAAAATTTGTTAAATTTATTTTTTCATAAGACATTCCTGCATATTGACCAAGTGAATTTTCAATTGTTTTCATATTTCTATATTTCCATTTTTCAAAACTTACATCGGAAGATAATAATAAATCAAGTTTATCGTTAATTTTAAAAATATGTGAAATACCTAAATTTATATTTAATGGCTGTTCAAAATAATCAAAAACATCAAATACTACTGCATTATTTTTATATATAGAAAAACCAATATTTGAATTTATTAATCTATATAATAACCCCATTCCAATATTAAATACTTTCTCATTTTTATCATAATTTACTACTGTTCTTCCATCTATCTTATACAAGAATTCTAAAATACTCATTTCTAAACCTGCCGATAAGTTATCAAAAATTTTATAGGAAACAGGCAACGAATATTTTTTAATTTCTTCTCTTAATTTATATTCAAAACTTGTAACTGAACTTCCAAATCCTGCTTCTAATGTTGTTTTAATTAACCAATTAAATTTTTGTAAATATACAATACCACAATTAAATTTTTCAGTCGCATAATTAATATTTAAAAATTCAATTTCATTTTCTTTTTTTGTTTTTATATAATTTACAGGATAAATTTTGACATTTGAAGGGAAACGATATGTCAAATTTATATTCAAACTATTATTAAAATCTATAGCTGCTGGATTTATAAAATTATAGTTTGTTTTATCAATTACTGAAGTATATGCGCCACCCAAAGCAGATGATCTTGTTCCGATATTTTTATAATCAAAATTAAAATGATAAGAATATAAATCAGAATTTGTAACAAACAAAATTAAAAATATTAATATTGTCTTTTTCATTTTTTCTCCTCTTGCCTTTTTTTAATTATGGCGTGTAACGGACAAGCCCTGCTGACGCGGCACAGCCGTGTCCCAACGGGTCGAGCCGCAGGCTCGAACAGCAGGGCTAAGTTACACGCCGTAATTTAATTTTATTCAATTATTTTAGCTCCACATTTTGAACAAAATTTACTGTTTAATAATAATTTGAATCCGCAATTATGACAATAAATAAAATCACTTTTGTTAATTTTTTCAGAGTTTGAAATTTCTTGTTTTATATTTTGCACTTTTTCTTTTTTATCGTCATTTATATTATATAATTTTATATTTCCAAAATTATATCCTAATCCGACTTTAAATGTTTTTTCTTTATTTAATGCATTATTAAGATTATCTTCATAACTTAAATCCAAAAATAAATTGTTTTTATCATTCAATTTTAATTCTAATCCATATCCTAAACTAAACTGAATCAAAGTTTCTTTCATTCTATCATCATAAATTACTGCATCAAATTTACTTGGACTGTTTTTAGTATAAAATCCTATTCTAAATTTATTTATTATATTACCACTTCTTATTTTTAATTCGTTCCCTTGTTTAAAATTTATAATATTATTATTTTGATAATCGTTCGACCATTTTTCATAAGATAAATCAAAGGAAATTAAATAAGTCAAATTATCTGAAAAATAACTTTGTCTCGAATATCCAAAATTAATATTTAAAGGTAATTCATCTTTTTGATAATCTGGTTGTGATATAAATACTAATTTATAATTAAATTTGCTTTTATTAAATATAGAAAAACCAATATTATTTTTTAAATCTGGTTTAAATAAAATCCCTGCACCAAAATTATATATTTTATCTGAACCACTTGCATAATATTGAGATATCATATTTTTATTTGTTAATTCTAACATTGATATTTCTAATCCAAAAATTATTTTATTAGACAACTGATATCTTATAGGAATAGATTTTTTAGTAATTTTTGTTCTTTCACTTGCTGTAAATGTTCCCATATCTTCTCCAAGATTATTTCTTCTTTGCATACTACCATAATTAATATTGAAATCATATATTGGAGAATATAAAAATCCGAAATTAATTTTTTTATATGTATAACTCAATGAAATAATTTCAATTTCTTTTTCTTTTTTTGTTTCAATATCAAAATTATATCTGGATTTTACATTTTTCGGAAATTTGTAAGCCGATGATATAGTAAAAATATTTTCAAAATCAATACCCGCCGGATTAGCATAATTATAATTTAAATCATCTTTAACTGATGTATATGCTCCACCCAATCCAGATGATCGAATACCAATATTTGTTGAAATATAATTAAAATGGTATGCTTCGATTGAAATCGAATATAATAAAATAATAGAACAAACAAATATTTTTTTCATTTTGCCTCCTTTTTTTTAAAATTATGGCGTGTAACGGACACGTCCTGTCCTCGTCCGCTCGCAGAGCGGATGACCGCTTGCGGCCG
>DAINAU010000308.1:0-2992 GCA_036733285.1 bacterium | reverse complement strand
TGAATTTGTCGCGGCATAAATCGTTCCGTTATCTCCGGTATACTCCAGCAACGTTTTTTCATAAGCCGTTACTGCGACCGTGCAATAACCTTGAGAACCATTAGGCGAAGAATCGATTGAATTATTTGAAACTAATCGCAAAGCAAAAGTTTCTGTTCCGTCTTCTGCAATCGGTCCAATTATAAACGAAGTTCCGCGAACGTTTCCGTCTTTATCGACAATCGTATTAAACCAATCCGATGCGCCTCCGGCATATTGTAAATTCCCAATGTTGATTACAAAACTGTCCGAAGTATTTCCAGTATTCTGAACTTGATAAATAATTGAAACTGTTCCGCCGACTACTACAGTATTTACATGGAAATATCCGGCAGTAAGATTTGTAGTTTCGCCGTAAATCGCTGCAACAACCGTGTCGTAAGACGCGTTTACCGTGCTTGCGTTAGAAGCTGAAATATACGCGGTATTAGCTACCGTAGAATTTGCCGCGGTTCCGTTAGCATAAACATTTGAAGAAATCAAAATTACGCCCATTAATAACAAAGTCAAAATTAAAAATGTTTTTTTCATAACCATATGTCCTCCTAAAAATTACTAAAATATATATTAACCCTTTAAAAAAAGGGATTATTTTAATTTGGATATACTTTCAATTCATTTAATTGAATAAAATTCCAATCTTTGTGTTTTGCCCAAAAATTGTTTTTTAAACAAGTCAATCTTATATATCTCGCTTTTTTACTAAACCCTGAAGTAAATACCATTAACATAGGATCGCCTGTATCCGCTTTCTGTTCTATTCCATTTGCCGCATTAATATTATTTTTTATTTGCTCCCATTTTTCGCAGTCATTGCTGAATTCGATTTTATAATTTGTCGGATAACACAGTTTTCTCCAAAACGCAATAACTAATTTTATATTAACCGGTTCTTCCAAATCAACAATAACCCATTGATCTGCTTCAATAATATTTTGAGACACAGCTATTCCGGAAAAATAATTAGTGCTTCCATCAGTTATTCTTTTTAAAACAGCGACAGTGTCGCTTTCTCCTTGCATATCTCTCAATTTTACGTCAAAGGTTCCGACGGATTTTTTATTAAGCGCCGAATTATTCTCTTTAGTGGAAAAAAATAATTTCCCGCTGTTGAATTCTCTGGCTGCGTCGTCATAAGCTGAAATTTCATAATAATAAATTGACGACGGTTCTAAATCATTTAAGCTGACATTTACGCTGTTAGTAAATTTTTCGATGTTTATTGTCAAAATATTGTTTTCATCATTGTATTTCCAATATTTAAATTTTCCTTTAATTTCATAATTAAATTCAATCTTAATATTTGCGGAATATTTTGACGCTTCTGTAATCTCGATTTTATTTATCTTGACCGGCTCTCTTCCGGTTGTTTTAAAAGAGCCGTAATATATCGTTTCCCCTTTAATATCAAAGTAATATAAGGTTCCTGAAGTTAATCCGTCTAATTGAATTTTATGATATGTGTCAGCTTCAAGAATAATCTTATTATTTATAGGAGGAATATCTTCTCCGTATTTTAAATTAATCGTGCTTAACGATTCGGTAGTCCATACAATTTGACAGCCTGTATCGTTCAAATTTTCAATATTAACTTCTATTATTTTGCTATTTTCCATTGGAAATATTTCCTTATTATTCTCAATATCTTCAGTTGAAAGATTTCCCAATTTCATACCTACTTCAGCATAAAGTTCAAAATTATTCATAAAAAATAAATAAAAAGAAAAAAATAATAATCTAACAAAATCGCAATTTTTATTCCATTTTAATATTTTTATTACTTTTTTCATAATCAATAAGTTAATTTTAATAATTTTAATTTAATAAAATTTTATAAATACTTAATAGCGGAACATTTTACTATTAACTTGCATTTTTTTCACATTTTTTTGTTCCTTTTCTTCATTTTAAAATTTTTTAACACGTTTATTTTACCACTACGCCTAATTTAATTCTTCCGCTAACACCCGATAAATCAGGATATACAAATCCTTGAATTTCCCATTTAATATTTGTTACGTTTGTATCTACAAGTCCAGATGGATTATATACATAACTATTGCCATTATCTGAACTGAAAGTTATTATAGCGAATTGATTATTTCCAGCAACCGTATCTGCAGAACCGGTTTTAAATTCGACCCTACTGACAAAAACAGAATCTGTTATAATTACATTCGTTATTGGAGCAAAACCATTATTAAAATATACAATATAATATTCTATTGTCGAACCTGGTCTTGGAATTGATACGCTTCCGCCTAAAGAAACTGAATTAACTGATTTTGTTAAAATTAAATTTCCTGCTCCGGAACTATCCGAATAAACGCTTTCATTTCCATAACTGTCAACGCAAGTTATTGCATAAAATTGGGTGTCTCCTTGAACAGCCAGCGTATCATAATAAGTTAAATTGGTTATTATTGAAGAATTAATTTTTATATAATAACCCAGTCCTGTCGTATCCCGATAAATATTATACCCTATAGAATCAGTTTCAATGTTAACATTCCAGATTAATACAACTCCGGTATTAGGTAAATCCACGTCGGCTATCGTTATTAATCCCATCGGTTTTGAAGGAGCAATCGTATCATAATTAACAGTAATAGTGTCCCAAGCTACATTCATAAATTCATCTATAATTTTTGCGCTTATCGAATCTCCAATTCCCGACAGAGAAGCCGTTCCTTCCCACGTAAATGAAACAACCAAAGCTGTGCATTGCAGTACATTATTTTTATAAATATATACTGAATTTCCATCCGAAGCCGATGTTGTGCCTCTAACGAATATCGGAGATACGCAAGTATCGTGATGCATTAAATTTGTTACCGGATATGTTATCGCTATATTTACCGAACCATTATAATTAATAGTTATAGTGTCATAACAAATTCTCCCAAAATCGTCAGTTAAATAAACAGATATACTGTCTCCGATTGAAAGTAAA
>DAINAU010000307.1:0-2996 GCA_036733285.1 bacterium | reverse complement strand
GGCTCTCCCCGCGTGCGTCGCGGCGGCGGTTGGAGCGGCATCGCGGGGTTTTGCCGGTCGGCTGATCGCTACTACGGTTCGCCGGGCAGCCGCAATAGCCTTCTTGGCTTGCGGCTTTGTCTGCCTGCAGGGCGGCATTAGCCGAAAGCAGAGTGGAGAGAACGAGAGCAGCCAAAGCGGAGCGGCTGCTCTGTGAACGGAACAAAGGAAAAATCCGCGTGAAGCGCGGAAAAATTTTGTAGCCGCCGATTTTATATCGGCGTTTAGTATCAATAAATTAGCGCGAATTAAAATTCGCGATTACAAAACATACCGCGAGCGCAGCGAGCGGCGCGCTTTGAAATGTGGATAACACGGTAGTGAGCGAGCGGAAATTTATTTGGAGATTTTGATGCAATATAAAATATTTACAATACCAATAATAAACAGCGTAGAATTTGAAGAAGAACTCAACGCATTTCTAAAATCAAAAAAAATCATTTCAGTAAAGAAAGAATTAATCAAAACCAATAAAGCGGGATATTGGACTTTTTTAGTTGAATATATTGAAACTACAACTAACGGCAGTTTTTCGAAAAATAAAAAAAATATTGTTGATTATAAAGAAATTCTTACAAGCGAGGAATTTATAATATTTAGCAAACTTCGGGATATCCGAAAAGAAATAGCCGAGAAAGAAAAACTGCAGCCGTTTCTTATTTTTACAAATGAACAGTTATCGGAGATGATAAAAAATAAAGTTAAAACAACTAAAGAAGTTGGCGCTATATATGGAATAGGCGCAAATAAAGCTGAAAAATATGGAGCAAATTTTATAAAAGCAGTGAATGAATTTTATGAAACGCGCAAATAATTTGCTGGAAGAAATAGCGGATATTAATAATATTATGGTTGCGTTTTGTAAGGCGCGTAAAGGAAAAAACGCTAAAAATGAAACAATAGAATTTCAAATGCGAACAGATATAGAATTCAATTATATTCGAAAAAGAATGCTTGACGGAACTATTAAATTCGGTGATTATAATTTTTTCAAGGTATATGATCCAAAAGAAAGAAATATTTGCGCCGCCACTTTTAGAGATAGAGTAATACATCATTCAATTATGAATATATGTGAAAAGTATTTTGAAAACAGGATGATTTGTAATAGTTTTGCCTGCCGGAAAAATAAAGGCAGTCATAAAGCGGTATCAAAATGTCAGGAATATAGCTTGCAAAACAGATATTATATGAAAATGGATATAAAGAAATATTTTGATTCAATCAATCACGATATTTTGAAAGATATGCTGAAAAAAATATTTAAAGACAAAATTCTTATAAGTATTTTTGATAAATTAATAAATAGTTATGAAACTGAAAAAGGCGCGGGCTTGCCTATAGGTAATTTGACAAGTCAATATTTTGCAAATTATTACTTAACATATCTTGACAAATATATAACGGAAAATTTAAAACATAATTTTTATATTCGGTATATGGACGATTTTATAATATTTTCAAATGATAAAAAATTATTGAAACAGGAACTAACCAATATTCGTTTTTTTTTAAAAAACAAATTAAATCTTACATTGAAAGAAAATGTAATGATAAATGCAACAAATGAAGGTCTTAATTTTTTAGGATATAAGATATATCCTAATATAATCAGATTAATGAAAAAATCAAAACAACGGTTTATAAAGAAAATCAAAAATTATAGATATAATTATAAATCTGGGTCATATAATGAAACCGATATTGCGCGTAGATTGAATGGAATATTTAATTTTTTAAAATATGCGGATACTTTAAATTTAAGAAAAAAAGTATTAGCATCGTATGATTTTGAATAAAAAAAAGGGGATTGTCAATAGGCTCGAACCGCGTGAATCGCGGCGGCGGTTGGAACAACAACGCGAGGAATTGCCGGTCGGCTAATCGCAACAACAATTCGCCGGACAACCGCAATAACAATCTTGGCTTGCGGCTTTGTCTGCCTGCAGCGCGCCATTATTGGATGATAATGCCGCCCCTGACAATTTCCTGCGTCGGCGTATGAATTTTTTTACTGCGCCGACCGAAGATTTTTGTATGGCTTGCGCGGCGTTAGTAGGTGGAGCAGGATAGCCTGCCGAAAGGGCTGCGCGGGTTTTGTAAAGTCAACACTGGAGTGTTGACTTACATAGAAGAAACAGGGACGGTTCTCAATATAAATTAATAAATTAAAATTTTAAGGCAAAAAATATGACAACATTAAATCAATTTCTTAAAGAATCATTTTCAATTCCCGCATCGACAAACTGGTATATAGCGGATATAAGCCAAGCAATCGGTAAACAGGAATTATTTACAAAACAATCTCCGCAAAAACTAAAAGTTCTTAAAGAACATTCGGTCATTGAAAGCGCGGTTTCTTCAAATCGCATTGAAGGAATAACAATAGACAAATCTCGCATAAATGAAGTAATATTTGGAAAAGCATTGTTAAAAGACAGGGATGAAGAAGAAATTCGCGGTTATCGAGACGCTTTAAATTTGATACATAATAAAGCGGGTTCAATAAAATTAACTGATAAAACTATCCTTGATTTTCATAAACTTATACGCAGGGATATTTGGGACGCAGGAAAATATAAAGACAAGAATGTTGATATTATCGAAAAATATCCGGACGGCAGCGAAAGAATAAGATTTAATCCGGTATCGTTTAAAGAAACGCCGAAAGCCATAAATGAACTGGTAAAATTATATAATCAGATTTTAAAAGAAAAGACAGTTCATCCTTTACTTTTACTTGCTGGATTTAATCTTGATTTTTTATGTGTTCATCCGTTTAGAGATGGAAACGGCAGGGTTTCGCGATTACTTCTTTTATTATCTTGCTATCATTTAGGTATGGAGGTTGGAAGATATATCAGTTTAGAACGGTTAATTGAACAAAATAAAGAACGCTATTGGTTACTTTTGAAATATTTTTGATTAAATTCTGAAGATAATCGTCATATTCCGGC
>DAINAU010000306.1:0-3017 GCA_036733285.1 bacterium | reverse complement strand
TTGAACAGTTAGAGTTGCCTTGGGATTTGTAAATTTTTTTTGGACAGCAGTGTTTCGGGTTAAGGAAAAATGGATTTAATAGTTAAAGAGTCTTTTGAAAATTATAATATTGAAATAAAAACTTCGGGGAAAAATTTTGTAAAGGAATTTTCTGAAGCCAATGACATTTACGAGTATTTAAAAGACGATTTCCCTATAGCGAATACCAATCTTAAAATCGAAGTTCATTCGCCCACAAAAAAAATTCTGGTAAAAAATATCATTGATAAAACGTTGAAGTATCAAAAAAACAACGGAATTACGCTCGAGTATATCATTAAAAGAAACAAACTCAGAAAAAAATCAGACGAGGGGTCGGGAAGTCTTGAATCAGTACGTAAAATAGCCGGAGATTTTTCAACGCTGAACAACGCTAATTATATGACAGCCGAAAATATTGCGGTATATAAATTATACGCAGACGTTCTTGTGGAAAAATCGGACAAAATTTTTTCGGATAATTCTTTTACCGTTGACGATATTATTCCGGTAAACACCGCTAAAACCTTAAAAGAAATTTTAACTAATCTTAATAACTTGATAAAAAACAATTATCTCGTTCATAAAAACATTAATCTTATAACGTTGCGCAATTATATAACCAAGATACTAATGCGGTTTGATTCTCAGCAAAATCAGAGATATAAGCCGAGAGAAAACGATTTGATTCAGATTTTAAAAAAAATGCATAAAACCGCGAGTTATTCGGGACTTGAAAAATATCTGGATTTATTATTCGATTCTGAACCTTCGGAAGAAGCTAAAATCGAGATTATAAGCAATGTAAAATATTCGGGAAATATCGCGTTCACATCAAAAATTATGGATTACTTTTCCAAAACGGAAAATCTTCGAATCAAGGAACATATCGTTTGGGCGCTTCAGGATTTCCGCTCTCCGAACATATATAAATTCATAAAAGATTTAATGACTAATCAAAACGAGTCGGTAGATATAAGAATTGCCGCGTCTATAGCAATGTCGAATTTTCCGGATCCGCCTCCGGAAATCAATAAACTAATCGCAAAACTGAGGTCTGAAATCGTTCATACGGTTGAAAGAAAGAAAAAGCGCGAGATAAAAAAATTTCCGGATATAATTCTGGTTCATTTTGAAAGCGGAAACCAGTCGGAGCCGTATATTTTAAAATCTCTGACAAATTCATATTTCAAATTCATATCCGGCGAACCGTTGGAATTGAAAAAAAAATATTCGCTTAAATTCAAGGATATTGAAGTTCAGGATTCTTTTATGTTTGAGACAGAAATAATATTTTCTGTTTTTAATGAAAAACTCGGAGTCTATACGAATAGAGGAAAGTTTTTGAAAAATTATATTTTTGAAGCCGAACAATTGAATTATATTGTCGAGGGAATAAAAAGCGGCAAGATGAATATTGAAAATTATTTTCTCGTTAAAACTGAAATTAACAGCAGAATTTTTCCCTGCAGATTTCATCCGGATTATCCTTATTCTCAAAAATCGGGTTTTTTCAAGGAATTTTCAAGTCAGTGCAGGCAGATTATGACGAGAAATTTTTATCTTGACGCAGGATTGAACTGGCAGAAAATAAAATGCGTCGAGTGTAAAAAAAATTATAATTTCGGGAAAGATTGAATATGCTTCGCTTAAAACTTACTCATAGAATTCTTGGACAGTATCTTGCAAAACCGATCTATAATAAAGAGGGGAAATTGCTTCTTGCCGAAGAAACAATGCTGACCGAGCCGATACTTAAAAATTTACGCGAGCAAAATATCTATTTCGGGTATGTGAATATATTCCCCGAGTTGCTTTATAAAGACGAGTTGTTTCCTGATAATCAGAAAATACTGTTGTTAAATTCAATATATAATCTTCATGAAATAATTAAGCGGATTATACCGGTTATCGCCGACGACGCTAAACGTCCGGAATTATATAAATTATCGGATTCAATAAATTCCGAACTTTATAAAATCGTTTCAGGATTGATTGATATCGCGTTTTATCTTGACGATTCTTCGCTCGTTAATTTTATCGAGTATAGATTTATGTTCCCGTTTCATATAAATAAAATTATTATGAATTTGATTTATTCGGCTTATATTGCAAAAGCTTTAAAACTTAATAAAACCGATATTGAAAAATTACTCGGCGCCGTAATTGCCGCAGACGCCGGATTTTATAAATTGCCGGATAAATTTTTGAATCCCAATTATTATGTTTCCGAATCCGATTATAATGAAATTTTAAAACATCCGTATTATTCATTTGACATTTTAAGAAATATTATCGGATTCGATTCTGTTACAGCGAGTTTGACTTATATGAGCCACGAAAGAATAGACGGAAGCGGATATCCCAGAAAATTAAAAAACGACGAAATAAACTTTCTCGCTCAAATAATCGGCATTGCAAATACGTTTACCGAATTGAAATATTCTCCGAGATATAAAAATATGCTTTCCCCCGAATTGATTTATAATCTGATTTCAGGACAGTGTTTCGGAAAAAACTTGTCGGATATTTTTATTGCTTCGGTTCCTCCTTATCCGATAGGGACGACAGTTTTTTTAAATGATTCCGAGCTTGGCGTTGTAACCGGTTTTGATAAAAATTTTCCGTTTAATCCTACTGTGAGAAAAATCGACGCGGGAAATTTATACGACTCTATTGTCGAATACGATTTGAAACTCGATAAGACGAAAAAGATTACGGGCTATGCGTGGTAGATTCGGATAGAATTAAAATACTGCAATTAAACTAATAGAAAAATATCAATTAAAAACTTTTGACGCGATGCAATTATTTTCTTATTGCGCAACTTAATTAAAAATCGTGAATAAATGTTGCTGCGCCGGCATAGTGAACTTATTTACCGCTTTACGCGAAACAGTTAAGTCTTCAAGAACGAGAACGAGTTGTATGCTTTCCAGCATTTCTTTTAGTAATACGGCATTTGCGGAATATTCGGATTTTGAGTCTTTAAATTTTTT
>DAINAU010000305.1:0-3108 GCA_036733285.1 bacterium | reverse complement strand
CTTGTATTGGGGCGTTTTAACCCGAAAACCGCATAAGGATTTTGAAAAATTGTTCGGACAGCATAGAATACTTGTTTCAGTCAATTTTTCAAAATCTTATTGAATTTTTTGGGTTAAAGCGTTATCTCCACGGGTTTTAATCCCCAAATTTCAGAAGCGTATTCTTTAATCGCCCTGTCGCTTGAGAAAAATCCCATATTCGCAATATTTGCTAAAACCATTTTATTCCATTTAATTTTATCTCTATAATCACGATCTATTCTCAAATGCGCGTCGACATAAGGGTTGAAATCAGCGAGCAGAAAATATTGATCCGGCACATTTCCGTCGAGACCGTGCATAAGAGTATCGTATAACGGACGGAAAAGACCCGCGTCGCCGTTTGCAAGTTCTCCGGATTTAAACATATCAATGACGCGTTTTAATTCAGGCTGATTATTATAAAAATCCCACGGACTGTATTTTCCGAATTTTTTCAACTCGGCGATTTCTTCGGCTTTTAAACCGAAAATATAAATATTCGAATCGCCAACTTCGTTTTTAATCTCGATATTAGCGCCGTCCAGAGCGCCGATTGTTAATGCCCCGTTTAGAGCGTATTTCATATTGCCGGTTCCGGACGCCTCCTTTCCGGCGGTGGAAATCTGTTCGCTTACGTCCGAAGCGGGAATAATAAGTTCGGCTAACGAAACCCTGTAATTTTCAAGAAAAACAACTTTAATTTTATCTTTAACCCGGCTGTCGTTATTGATTATATTGCCGACGTTGTTGATTAATTTGATAATAAGTTTTGCCATATAATATCCGGGCGCGGATTTGCCTGAAAAAACAAATGTTCGCGGCGCTATATCAAGATTAGGATTCTCTTTTAATTTATTATATAAATACAGGATGTGAAGAACATTTAAAAACTGACGTTTGTATTCGTGCATTCGTTTGGTTTGCGAATCGAATATGGAAGTTATATCCGTGTTGACTCCGTTTTTATCTTTTATATATTTTGCAAGACGTATTTTATTATTTTTCTTAATCGCAAACAACTGCATCAAAAATTCGGAATCATCGCTGAATTTTTCAAGTTTTTTCAACTCGTATAAATCAGTAATCCACTTTTCGCCGATTTTATCGGAAATAGCTTTTGCCAATTCCGGATTTGAAAGCAATAACCAGCGTCTTTGCGTTATGCCGTTGGTTTTATTATTGAATTTATCCGGAGTAATTTCATGAAATTCTTTAAATATTTCATTTTTAATTATTTCTGAATGCAATTGGGCTACTCCGTTTACCGAATGAGAACCTACGATTGCAAGATTTGCCATCCTAATCTGTTTTTCAACGCCTTCCTCGATTAAAGATAATTTGCAGATTTTTTCCTCGCTCGGATTAAAATCAACTCTAATCTTATTTAATACTTTTGAATTAATATCGAATATGATTTGAAGATGACGCGGGAGGAGTTTCTGAAATAATGAAACAGGCCATTTTTCAAGGGCTTCAGGAAGCACAGTGTGATTGGTAAATCCAAAAGTTTTGGTAGTCAGGTCCCACGATTTATCCCAAGGCAGATTATATTCGTCGATAAATATTCGCATCAGTTCTGGAATTGCAAGTGTCGGATGGGTGTCATTTAATTGAATGGCGACTTTTTCCGGAAAATGATCAAAATCCTCGTAGCTTTTAGAATATCTGCGAATAATATCTCTTAGTGTGGCGGCGACAAAAAAATACTGCTGTTTCAATCTCAATTCTTTTCCTTCGTATATGTTGTCATTAGGATATAATACTCTTGAAATATTTTCGGAATAATTTTTATCCTCAACGGCTCGAACATAATCTCCGTGATTAAATATTTTTAAATCAAATTGTTTTGAAGACCGCGCCGCCCACAATCTTAAAGTGTTTACTGTGTTGTTTCCATAACCTATAATAGGAATATCGTAAGGGATAGCGGTTACTTGACGCGTATTCTGCCATTTGTATTTAGTATTGCCGAATTCGTCTTTATACTTTACGACTTCTCCAAAAAAATTTACCGTTTCCGAATATTCAGGTCTTTCGATTTCCCACGGATAGCCGTAGTTAAGCCAAAATTCAGGTTCTTCAATCTGATGACCGTCGATTATATGCTGGTTAAAAATACCGAACTCATATCTGATTCCGTATCCGTAACCCGGCAATCCGAGCGTAGCCATTGAATCAAGAAAACAGGCTGCCAAACGGCCGAGACCGCCGTTGCCTAAACCGGCGTCGGATTCCTGTTCAATAATCGTTTTGAAATCATAATTGAAATTTTTTATAACATATTTCACTTCTTTTATGATATTCAAATTTATAATATTGTTCAATATAACTCTTCCGAGTAAAAATTCTAATGATAAATAATACGCCCGTTTTGCGTCTTTGTTGTAATAAGTTTGTTGAGTTTTTGTCCAGCGCTCAACCATTCTATCTCTTATCGCAAGCGCCAAACTTAAGTATTTATCATAATTTGTGGCAAGAAATTCTTCTTTTGCCCTTGTATAACGCAAATGATTTGATATTGATAATCTCAAACCGTCCGCATCCATTTTTTTTCTGTATTTGCTCCACAATTCTTTACATTCTTGATTAACGTTGTCTTTTTGTTCGGTCATAATTCCCTCCAAAAAATCCGGATACAAAATTTACATATTTCATTTTGCAATTTTTTTGGAAAAAAACAAGAAAAAAATATTTATATTGTATTGACAAAAAAAAATCTCTCAATATAATATAGCGAACTCGGGCAGTAGCGCAGTTTGGGTAGCGCACCACCTTGGGGTGGTGGGGGTCGCTGGTTCAAATCCAGTCTGCCCGACCAATTATCCTTAATATCTTACTCGAAAGCCGTAACAAATAAAATTGTGAAAATTTGATACTACTTCAGCTACTCTATTAAAAACCGTTTTAACGGTTTTAGTAATGACTGCCGAATAGGAGATTTCCTCAACTTCTTAAAAGTCGAATATTAACCCGGATAATGCATTATACATAAAGTGAAGTTTTTCAAAACATAAATGTATGCTTGTTAAAACTATAAGGGGTCATATGATTTAAGAAAAACTCTTATGGGGAAATTATATGCTAAAT
>DAINAU010000304.1:0-3127 GCA_036733285.1 bacterium | reverse complement strand
AAGTATTCTATGCTGTCTGAACAATTTTTCGAAATCCTTATGCAGTTTTCGGGTTTAAACATATTGTAAAATATAGTATTTATACTATATAACATTTTCTTCTAAAAGTCAAGATTTTTTTTGTTTTTTTTAAAATTATTTTTTAGAAGTATTTTGGTTTTAAAAAATGATTTCTGCGGAAAAAAATATGAAATGACGTTAAAATTCCGTTAGCTCGAAAAGTTTTTTTTATTGCATTTTCAGAAAATTTGACTTTTCCTTGTTTTTCAAGGATTTTTTACTTGATTTAGCGTGAAAAGTTTATAGATTTAATTCTTGCTCTACGAGGTTGAACCGAGCGACTTTTATATACTTACGCTCCGTCCCCTTTTTTACTCTTTTTTGTCCCCCTTTTTTAAATTTTAAAAATACATTCCCTGCAACTTATTTCAGAAATTCTATTTGAGGATATGTTCGAATTGTTCTTTTGAAATACTCATTTGTTTTAAAATACTACGGTAAGTGCCGTCAGGAATTTCTTTTTTATTCATCGGCAATATAACAGTCAATCCATTATTGTTTTTATATCTGGCATGCGAACCTTTTTGAGATTGAAATAAAAAATTTAATTTTTGCAATACTTTTTCGATTTCTTTCGAACTAAACATTTTAGGCATTTACAATATCCTTACCTATCAATATCGAATTTATCGGATTAAATTCGTTTTTTGTATCTTCAAAATATAATTCTATAGCTTCTTTAAGATTTGATATTGATTCTTGTATTGTTTCGCCAAACGATGAAATTTCTACATTTAAACATTTAGAAACCCAATATTTACCTTCTTGCCAGACAATATAATTTATTTCTTTCATAATACACCGCCTTTTAAAATTAATATATCAAAAAATCTCTAAAAAATCAACTGAAATAAACCGAGCGACATTTATATACTTACGCTCCGTCCCCTTTTTTTGTACCCTTTTTTTATTCTCTTTTTATTAAAAATTCACATTAGTTCACATTAAATCCCTGTTAAAAAAAACAAACAGGGATTGGATGTGAATGGATGTGATTAAATTAAATCCAAATAATGTTACTCATCCGGGTTTGAATTTACTGATAAATAAAATTTAATTTTAGCGGGTTTAAGTTTTCGTTGTGAAAATTCTGTTTAGCATTACTGTAAAACGAATTAACCGTAATTTTATTTTTCAATGTCAATTCGGCGCATAATTTTATTTGTATTTTTTTTTTAGTTTTTCCGCTTGTATCGCGAGGCTTGAAATTAGACTATTTTTTGATACGAATATTTAGTTTGTTCCTCTGATAAATTTAAATGCTGTTCGCAAAATTCGGTATCAAATTATTTTCTTTTGCTGTTTTGTATTATTATTTTGTTTTATAAGGGGTTAGCAGCGAGACTTCCGGCGCTCTGAACTTACGCTCCGTCCCCTTTTTTCGTCCTTTTTTCGATTTCTATATTCTCGAGACCAACGCTTGACTTCTGTTTGAGTTTTTGATAAATATGTTTCAGGAAATCCGCCGAAATACAATAATCGCAAAAATTCTTTTTCTGTTGCAATTTTTAATTCTGAAATGCTGAATGGATGCAGGCGTAAAAAATGATAGCGTCCCTGCAAAGAATCTCCGCCAAATCTATAATAATCGAGCCGCGCGCTGCCGGTTACTAATATTTTGCATTTATCTCCGATTTTATCATATAAATCCTTTAGATAATTTTATTTATGTATTTCATCAAATACAATCAAATCAGAATCCGGCAATTCTCTTTTCAAAATTTTTTCTCTATGCTCTGGAATATCCCAATTAAGATAAGCGTTTTTACTTTTTAAAATACTTTTGACTAAAGTTGTTTTTCCAACCTGCCGCGGTCCTGCGATAAAAACCATTTTAACTTTTAAATCACGTATGATTTGTTTTTCAAGATATCATTTTATGATATTTTTCATTATTCTCCGCTGTCAAAATCACTCGCGAGTTTTTTTTATTACTATCCAAATTACTCGTATTATTTTGTCTATATTTTCATTTGTCAAGATATATTTCCGAGTTATTCTTTCTTGGGCGTAAACACAAAAAGTGGAAGTTTTGATTTAAAAATCTAAAAGTAAAAAAAATAAGATTGTTAACCCATAACATTAATTGGGTTTAATAAACTTACGCTCCGTCCCCTTTTTACAAAAAAAAGGTCTGGATATACAATATTATATCTAATTGTAAACCCAAACCTTTTTTTATTCCAAAAACACTATTAATTATTCTACCGCCCTGATTCTTCCTTGTAATCTATGATATAAAGTATAATTTGAATTGCTTACAACGGCGTCAATAGCTTCATTAGGACGGTTTATGGCGTCTATATATAATAATTTTTCATCGCCTAATCCGCTAATATCCATAGCAGCTTGAGCCGCTAGTTCAGTTAAAGCAAGAAAGTCAACAATAACTCCATAAATTTTAGTATTCGCCTGAGCCGGAACAACGCTCCCGTTTAAAACCACAGCTATTGAATCCTGAGGATTATTTAAAGCGTCTCTTAATGCAGTATCATACTGATCGTTTATAGCGTCATATTCAGGAACATTAAATAAATACAGGTCCCGAACTCTCGCCCCCTGATTATCTACGGTAGCCGCAGATGAATTATAATAAAATGCGTTGTTAGCCGCCGATGAAGCTCCTCTATCATAGGTAAAAGATAATCCGCTCCAATGTATGAAATTCCCATCAGAAACGCCGCCGGCAGTAGTAGTGGTGGCATCTCCATTTCTATACTTCATGCCGCCTAAAGAGTATTCAATTAAATTCTTTAAAGTTTGAGGCGTAAATTCAACAACAGCGAGATGATTGTCAAATCTTATAAAATCTTTTATATTTTTCGCGGATTGACCCACATTAAAATTTGTAACAGGATACGAGTCCGGATATGTTTTCCAAATCCCTCCGCCATTATGAGCCGCGATTCTGATTTTTTTAAAACCATCGTCTTTTGTCCCACTGCTGCTTTTTGCTCCGTTAAAATTTTTTCTACCAAAATACAACATAGCGTCTGTAATTAAATTCATCATCGGTTCTTCGCCTGTTCTTATTCCGACATTAGGCAATCTTCTATATGAAGAAGAA
>DAINAU010000303.1:0-3134 GCA_036733285.1 bacterium | reverse complement strand
TCACGGACGAAGAAGGCGTGGATTTATCCATAAACTTAAAAGGACTTACGCCTGCCGCAAGATATTATTTTAAAGTAGTGTCTTTAAACGCAAGCGGAAACATTATCGGAACGACGCCGGAAAAAAGCGCCGTTTCTTCAAATGGCATAGTAAGTTGGTTTAACATTACCGGAATAAATTCCAATGAAAACGGCGACGTTGAAATCAGCTGGACTCAAGATTTTACAAGCAACGAGGAAACTCAAATAGCGGGATATAGAATAATTTATGATACCGCTTCTTTAACTTCAAATTCGCAAAAAATTAACGTTGGAAATGTTAGGACATATGCTTTGACCGGTTTTTATCCGGGAACAACCTATTATTTCGGAGTAGAATCATACGGTTCAGACAATAAAACTATTCATAAAACAATGCAGATGGAACATACAATTCAGCAGCAAACGCCGCCTCCTCAATTTGAAATCACAGAATACTACGCCGATTATCAAGGCGTAGTATTTTTAAGATGGTCGAATTATATTGAACCATCTATTTCTGAATATAGAATCGAATTCAGCAAATATCCTGATTTTTCCGGCGCTATGTATAACGATATAACTACAGACACGTTTGGAACTGTAACAGGAATCGCAAAATCCGACACGTATTATTTTAGAGTTCAAGGTATGCGTTCCGGCGTTCCGAGCGGAGATCCTACGGCTCCGGTTTATCTTTATGTTTCTGTTCAAACCTTGCCGGTTCAGGAAAATATCGCTTTAAATGCGTATCCGAGTTCAATGAATTTTGGCGCAATACAATTATATTGGGCGCACTCTATACCCTCGGTTTATTATTACGAATTATCATATGAAACCGGAGCCGCTTCAAGTTTTTCTTCGGAAAAAATGATGATTCACGGAATTTATACCGTTGATAACAAATTTGAAATAATGAATTTGACTCCTAATCAGAATTACAGAGTTCAAATCGAGGCTTACGATGAAATCGGGCAACTAATAGGAAAATCAAATATTATTGAAAGCGTTAACGCTTCAGATTCATCCGCAACTGTTCCATTTGAAATATTAGATTTATATCAAACGGCAAATCAAAGAGAAGTATATTTAAATTGGAATCACTCAACAATGTTCGGTATAAATCAATATCAAATCGAATATTCAACCAATATTGATTTTTCGCCTTATCAAACTATCAAGAATTTAACAAATAATGAAGCCGTCGTTTCAGACTTAACGGAAGACACGACTTATTATTTCAGAGTTCAAGGAACCATATCGGGAACTCCGTATGGAGATCCTACGCCTATCAGATATATTTATATTCCTTCTTCAACGCAGCAACCTTACATAACGTTATATTTATCCGATGGCAGCGTCGGCGGCAGCATAAACGCCGAATGGTCGACAATGCTTAGCGGAGTTGAGTATTTCAAGGTTTGGTTTGAACCCGGAGAAGAAAATATTTTCAGCGGCGGCGAATATTCAAGCGACAATATATCAGCTAATAATTTGTTGCTTGCGGCTTTGACTCCGGACACATTCTATAGAGTTCAAGTTCGAGCTTATGATATTGACGGATTTGAAATAGGCGCATCCGATATTTTAATTAAAAAAAGTTCGCCGTCAAATACAAGCGGTTTTGCCTTTGACATAACTTCTTATTCGCGCGGTCCAAATAGCGGAGAAATAAGTTTAAGCTGGAGTTCGGATAACACGGCGGGAATAACCGGATATGAAATAACATACGATACTTCATCGCAAATCGGGCAGCATTCTCCAAAAAAATATGTAAACAGAACTTATCTGCAAACGGTATTAACCGGATTGCAGCCGAATATCGGATATTATATTGCCGTATCTTCAGTTAACGAACTAAATGAATCTGTGAACTATTCAAGGGGGATATATGAATATCCGGCAGGCTCGGATAATATTTTTGAAATCACATCAATAACAAATCCTGATCCCGGGTACGTCAACTTTCAATGGACTTCGTTTAACGGAGCGGTAGACGAATATGAGATTAAAGCCAAGAAAAATAACGAATCTGCAAATAGCGAATTACTTGCCAAATATATTACTTCGACCAATCATTCTTTAAGTAATATACAGTATTCGGACACTTATTTTGTTGTTGTATTGGCTTATAACCAAGGACAATTAGTCGGTCATACTCCTACTTTTATGCAGTATATAGCCGGTTTAGACGCGACGCCGACTAATAATTTTTCCATTAATTATTTGAATCAGCAATATGATAAAAGCGTATTTATCGGTTGGAACAGTCCTACTGATTTTTATTTCGACGCTTATCAGGTAGAATACAGGAAAAAAGGCGAATCGCCGTGGACAGCGTATTCATCATTTATTACTGGAAACAACGCTACTTTATACGGAATTACTGGCGGCGACACTTATCAGTTCAGAGTTCAAGGCCAAACTTTAGACGGAGATGTTTATTATCCGTTCGGCGATCCTACTCCGGTTTGGGAATTATATGTTTCAGCTTCCGGAACAAGCGGCGAAATATTTGAAATTACAGAATATTCAAATTACAATCAGGGCGAAATCTCTTTAAAATGGAATTCTTATAATCTTTCAGCTTGTCAGTATAGAATTATATCCGCCAATAATATGGATTTTATGAATTTTACTTCGTTGGGAACTACAAGCGATACTTCATTTATTAGAACCGGTTTATCCTCCGGCGATTATTATATAAAAATCGAAGCTATTGACGGTTCTTTAAATGTATTAAGCCAAACTCCTTCTGTATATTTATATGTTAATGGAATAGCGGAAACAACTACCATACAGATAAACATGATTCAAGCAGGATCTAATACAGGCGATTTATATTTGACGTGGTCGCCCGATTATAATGCGGAAGTAATCGGCTATAAAGTATATTTTGATACAAATACTATTGATGAAAACAAATCCGGTTTTCATAATGTCTATGATACTTCTTCTTTATCCGCATACTTGACAGATTTAGACCCGAATTATGTTTATAAAGTAAAAGTTGTTTCATTAAACAGATATTCGATTAAAATCAATGAATCAGAAATCGTTTACGGCTATCCGAAAGCTCAGCCCGCTCCGGGTTCGGTGTTCAGCATTATTTCAGTC
>DAINAU010000302.1:0-3139 GCA_036733285.1 bacterium | reverse complement strand
GAAAAGGTAAAACCGTTAGCAAGTTTTTTATATTTTTAATTGGACACTAGTGATAGAAGATATTTTCGACGATATTTCAAAAAGAAATTATAAATCCTCCTTTCAAGAAAAAATTCTTATAAATTCAAATCTTTTCTTAAATGACTATAATAATATGCCTATAACCGATACTTATTTAATTTTTTTTGATATAAGCGGATCAATGCGCGGAACTCATTATAAAAATTTTACAGAAAATTTTATTAAATTTATTGAATCGCTTCCGAACACGGTTAATTTCAATGTGATTTTTTCCGACATATATAAGTATAACCTTTTTTCTGATTACAGACAAAATTCTCCGGAAACCCAAAAACTTTTAAAAAAAGTTTTAGAAAGCATAAATCCTATGGGAATTTTAGATTATAATATTTTATCTGATGAAATTTCAAATAGAAAAAATGATTCCGCAACAATTTTAATAATCAGCGATTTTATAGAAAATAAGCATTTTAATTTTCAAGATTCAATTCAAAAATTATCTGAACTCGCAAAATTTAAAAAATTATTTTTAATCAAACATTTTTTTAAAAACGATATTTCTTCTGACAGAGAAAACATATCGGTTGATATTAAAAACTACAGTTACGGCTGCAAAACAGACGAAACTTTAAATATAAATGAAATATTATCCGGCGATACTAAACCGGTAAAATTTAATCCGTATAGATCATTTCATAATAACAATGTTTTATTTAATTATAAAGATTGCGTTGACGAAGACCATCGATTTTGTTGCGACGCAGGGGAAGAAAACTTTATTAGACTTGAAAAGAGAATAAAAGCAAAAATGCAGAATTCAATTTATATAAATGAGATGTTATATTTCAACACTGTTGCGGAATTTTCAAAATCAATACTCGGCGCTGTCAACGAACAAATTGGATTATCCGATTTTTTTTACAAAATGAATAAAATCAAAAATAATAATTTATTTATAAATTGTTTTAGAAATCATTATGCTATTATGCCAGATTATTTTTATTTTTTGACGCGCCGCAGTTATATCGAAAGCGAGAAGAATTTTCAAATGATAAAAAAAGCCGCTTTAGAAAATGAAACCGGATTTTACGGGCTTTTAGTTCTGCTTAACTGTATAAAAAATTATTGCGAACATATTCAATTTGAAGATTTATATCCTGTTTTAAACGCTTTAAAAAACTGTAAAACTAAAAACTACTCTTATCTTTACTGTTTTGCGGAAACTCTTAAGGATATAATATATCATAGAGAGGATTTAACTGAAAACGTATTGCGATTTTTTATAGTTAACCGTCATAGTCTTTCCGATAACGGCGTTTATGACTTTTTTATGTTTATCTGGAATTGCGAATTATGGTTTAAAACCGTTTCTAAATCAACGACGGATAACGATGTCAAAAATTTTTTTTATTGGATTTATTATCTGAATAAATCCGAATTTTTACAAGCGGCAAAACATTATGAAAAATTGGGAAAAATGATTTTTAATGAGAATGAATTTAATTTGAATATATATGGGCTTTTAATTTCAGGAAATAAATTATCGTTAAATTCAAACGATACAAAAGTAAATACAGTTCAAAATAATCAAAGAAATTCAACGTTAAACAATTCTTTAGACTCAAAAACATATTTTGATAAAATATGTTGCATCCAGCTTGATGAAATACCATTTATCTTTAATACGCTAAATCGATTAAAATTATACGACGAGTTTGAACAGTATTTAAAAATACGTCTTGAAAACAAAGATATTTCTCTTAATGATTATTATAAAAAAGAAAATTTATTAAAATATGATTTGCCGCATAATCTAATAAAAAAAATCAATTCAATGAAATTTACCGAAATTCCTAAAATTAAAAGTTCAAAACTTAATAAAAAGACTATTTTAAGAAAATTTCATAAACATTCAGTTTCTCAACAAAATAAAATCAACGAAATTTTAAATAAAAATAATTTCAGCGAAGGATATAAAATATTATTAAAAGATACTGATTCTTACGAGTATCAAAGATTTATTGAGTTCGGAGATATTTTTTTTAAAGCTTCAAAATTTAATGAAGCAGCCTTTTGTTATAAAACGGCTTTAACCAAATCAAATCAAAATTTAACAGAATTTATAATAAACGAAAAAAATACTATTATAAAAAAATATATTTTATGTTATTTCCATCAAAATAAAATTAACGAAGCGATTTTTCTTTTTAACGAATGCGTTAATAATTTAAGGACGGAATATTTTGTTAACTCTTATCAGCTTACCTCGGTTATCGAAAACTTGATAGACATTAACGGTCTTGATAATTTCTATAATAATTATTATCATAAGTTTTCTGGATATTCTAAACAATTGGCGGCCGCTGTAATTTTAGAAAAATATTCAGATGAGAATGCGATATATCAATCTTATGATTTTTTAAACGACATTCCTGAAACCTCAATAATATTTCATTTATATAACAAAAATTTCAATAAATATTTGAAAAAATTATTTTTAACAAATCTCAAAGCGGCAAAAGCAGTAGTAAAATTAAACGGCTCAGATTTAAATCAATATTATGAAATTATTAGTTTCCTAAATTCTCAACCGCCGTATATAGATATTGATTTACTTTTGACGGAATATTTTGAAAGATACTATTATATTCAAACCGAAAATATTGATCTTATAAATTTTTTCTTAGACAAAAATAATTATAAGTATGCCGACCATTTCACTGATAAATTTATAAAGGACTTTCCTGATTCGGAATGCGGTTATTTGTGTAAGTCGAAAATATTTTACCAAAAAAACCAAATTATTAAAGCCGTAGAATATCTTCAAAATTGTAAAATCAGCCGCCCTTCAATAAGCGAAGCTATTAATAAAGAATTAGTCGAGTATGAAAATTCTGAAATTGAAATGAAAAAAAATCAATCGAAGGAATTATTTGATAAAGCGAAAAGATTTTTTGAAGAAGCTAAATATATTAATGCTTTCAAATATTTAAAAAAAGCTAATATTTTAAATCCTGACGATGCTCAGTTATGCAATGATTATTCATGGTTTCTTGCCACTGTTTGTAAATTGTAATCGAAAACTGCCACAAGATTGTAATTGAAAAGTGACACAAGC
>DAINAU010000301.1:0-3152 GCA_036733285.1 bacterium | reverse complement strand
GACGCTTCAAATTATTTTATGGAAACGGTTGGCGACCGACGAGAGCGCCCAACCGATATCTGCCATAGCTTTAAAAACAAAATGATAAATTATTGACTTAAGTCAATGTAATAATATGAAATTGATGTTATAATATAATTAATTCAAGATAATATTATAATGTCGGAGGTGATAAAAATTATTACAATTTTACATCTTGAATTTTTTTAAAAAAATCGGAGGTTATAATCATGAAATTTAAAATTACTATTATTTTTCTATTTTTATCATTAAATATTATTTTTTTTGGAAATCAAAAAGCATTTGCTCATTGTGATTCTATGGAAGGACCTATGATTCCGGAAATTCAAAAAGCGTTACAAGATAATAATATAATTCCTGTTTTAAAATGGGTAAAAGAAGAAAAAGCGTCTGAAATCAAAAAAATATTTGAGAAAACTGTGCGAGTATCTAAAGCTGGCGGTGAAACAAAAGAATTGGCAGAAATGTATTTTATTGAAACATTAGTCAGAATACATCGCGCTGGCGAAGGCGCTCCGTACACTGGCATAAAAGAAGGACAACCTGTTGATCCTGCAGTAATAAAAGGCGATAAAGCTCTTGAAGTAGGAAAGGTTGATGAACTTGCAAATTTATTATCGAGTAAAATTAAAGAATCCATTCAAAATAGATTTCAAAAAGCATATGCGCTCAAAAAAGATGCTAATAAAAATGTTGAAATTGGGAGAAAATATGTAGAAGCATATGTGGATTATATTCATTTCGTAGAAAATGTACATAAATTGATTAAAAGTTCAGGTCATGATCATTCAAATGAAAAAGAAAAAAATACTGATGATGAACATAAGCATTAATCATATTATTTTAAATATTAAAGTTAACGTTGTTATGTAACATTTTCTAATATATAATAAATCTATGTTATAATTTTATAGGAGGATAGTGAAATGGAAAAAACTTTAATGTTCTGTCATCAGTGTCAGGAAACTGCAGGAAATAAAGGTTGCTCAATGAAACAGGGCGTATGCGGAAAAAAAGCTGAGGTTGCAAATTTGCAGGATGTATTAATTTGGGTATCAAAAGGAATTTCAATATGGGCAATTGCAGGGAAGAAATATAATATTTATGACGCAACCGCTGCATATTTTGTAGATAAGCATTTATTTACAACAATAACAAACACAGATTTTGTAAAGGATAATTTTATTAAATATATAAATAAAGCTATCGAAATCAGAGACAATTTAAAAAATCAGGTATTGGAAAAAAACAGTATTGAACTTAATAATTTACCTGAATGTGCAACATGGATACCTCAGTCCGATTCAGACATTATCGAAAAAGCTGAATCAGGAAAAACTGGTTGGCTTGCAATTGAAAACGAAGATATTCGCTCTTTAAAATCTATTGTATTATATGGATTAAAAGGTATATCTGCATATTTAGAACACGGTTATCAAATAAGTGGCGAAGGAACAGGAAAAGAAATTTTTGAATTTTTATTTGAAGCATTAGCAAAACTTGCAAATGATAATGCAAGCCAGGAAGAACTTTTGCAACTTGTAATGAAAACAGGTGAAATGGGCGTTGTTGCAATGAAATATTTAGACGATGCAAATGCTCATTATGGAGAACAGGAAATTACTGAAGTAAATCTTGGTGTTCGTAATAATCCAGGTATTTTAATTTCAGGTCATGACCTAGTTGATTTGGAAGAACTTTTAGAACAGACAAAAGGAACTGGTGTTGATGTGTATACTCATAGTGAAATGTTGCCTGCACATTACAGACCTTTCTTTAAAAAATATGATAATTTAGTCGGGAATTATGGTAACGCCTGGTATTTGCAGAAAGATGAAATCGAAAGTTTTAATGGTCCGATTTTATTTACTTCAAATTGTCTTGTTCCTCCAAAACTTGAACACACTGACAGAATATTTACTTCTGGTCCGGTTGGATTTGAAGATTGTGTTTATATTCCGGATAGAGAAAAAGGCGGACACAAAGATTTTTCCGCTTTAATCGAACGGGCTAAAAAATGTGAACCTCCAAAAGAATTAGAAACAGGGAAAATAGTCGGTGGTTTTGGTCATGGTCAGGTTATGAAGTTAGCGGATAAAGTTGTAGAAGCAATCAAAGCAGGGAAAATAAAAAGATTTGTTGTAATGGCTGGATGTGACGGCAGACATAAATCAAGAAATTATTTTACTGAAGTCGCAGAAAAATTACCAAAAGATACAGTGATTTTAACTGCGGGTTGCGCTAAATATAAATATATTAAATTGAATTTGGGCGACATTGACGGTATTCCGAGAGTTTTGGATGCAGGTCAGTGTAACGATTCTTATTCTTTAGCTGTAATAGCTTTAAAATTAAAAGAAGTATTTGAACTTGATGATATCAATAAACTTCCACTATCCTTTGATATTGCATGGTATGAACAAAAAGCAGTTTTAGTTTTACTTGCGTTACTTCATTTAGGATTTAAAAATCTTCGTTTGGGTCCAACATTGCCAGGTTTTCTTTCAGAAAATGTCGCAAAATTTTTAGTTGAAAATTTTGACATTAAAGGAATTACAAATGCTGATGACGATGTTGCTGCAATGATGGAAGGAAATTAAATTTATAAAAGGAGTTTATTTCAATGATTGTTATAAAAAAATTGGCTGATCAGCCAATTATGGAAACTGCTCATAATGTTGATGCTCGAAATCTGTATAATACAGAAAATGCAATAGTTTCAGTTATTACATTAAAACCGAATCAGTCATTAAAAAGACATATTACTCCTGTAGATGTAGCATTTTATGTATTAAAAGGAAAAGGAATTGTTGAAATCGGAGAAGAAAAACAAGAAGTCACTGAAAATACTTTGATTGAAAGTCCGAAAGATATTTTACATTGCTGGTATAATGAAAGTGATAATGATCTTGTTTTTATGGTAATAAAAGCACCTAAACCGAATAAGAAAACAATTTTTGTTTCATAATCCAATCTAAGAAAAAGCTACAGGCAGATATCTTAGGCTTATACCTCGTCGCTGCGCGCCGGCTGCTTCGCAGTCAGTCGCCTGCGGCGACCGAGTATAAGCCATTTCCGATATGCGGCATATTTTTCTGTAAATTTTTTTTGGGTTTTTAAAGCGAGCCCCG
>DAINAU010000300.1:0-3261 GCA_036733285.1 bacterium | reverse complement strand
TGTTTTTCCTTACTTTCAGCGCTTTTTCAAAATTCTAATGCGGTTTTCAGGTTAAATAGGTTTATAATTCAATTCGCCGATATAATCCTTAATTTTTTTTGAATTCAAAAGCGCTTCGATTTCAGGCGTTTTTTTTTTGATTTCTGATTCGCCTTGATATACTTTGTTGCCTATGACGAGAAATGGAATTTTAATAATGGTATTTCCGGTTTTAGCGCCTATTATTTTTAAGGTTTCCGCAAGATTTCCGTAGCTGCTTAAATTATATATTTTCAAATCGAATTTAGTTCCGCATCCGTTGAGATTCAAGATTATCGCGTCTATTTTTTCGCATGTTTCGCATCCCTTAAAAGTATTAAGCATAAACAAGTGAGCCGTATTTTTTTTAAAATAATAAGAGAAAATAGCAAGACAAAACAACGCTACAATTACAGCGGATAAAAATATGCCGAATAGTTTTTTTAATTTGTGAAAATTATTTTTATGTTCCATTGAATTAAAAAATAAATAAATAAAATCGTTAAACTTATAAGATACGTTATGAAAACATAATGTTCGTTATATTTTTTTTTGTTAATAAAATAGTATTGAAAAAAGCCCGTTATAATTAACGGAACAAATTCAAATGCGGCTATTATATAAGTAAATATAAAAAAAAACCCGCAAATTATTTTAGCGTTTTTCAGCCCGAAAACCACTGGAATTGTTTTTATATTATCTGCTTTATCGCCGTCAAAATCTTTCAAATCAATAAAATTTATTACGAGCGTCAAAACTATTAAAAAAAAACATATAAAAATTGCCGGATAAGATTCGAGATTATTTTTAAAAATCAGATAACCGGCAAAACTCAATATCATCGAATTAATGGAAATGCAAATTTTTGATATAATGAAAAACCGTTTAAATCTTATGGGCGGCTTTGAGTATATATGATAAAAAAACATAAATAAAAATGAAACTATAAAAATTTTAAAACTCGCTGTTAGTCCGAAAAACAATGATAAAACTAAAATGATTTTTCCGGCTTTTGAATATTCTCCGGCGTCCACTGATTGTTTGGGGAGCGGCCTGCCGGGATTGGAAATGGAATCAATTTTTATGTCGGCGAAATTGTTTGAAATGGTCGAATAGACTACCGCGTAAAATACTGAAATGAGCGTAAAAAAAATTTCGTAAAACTTTTGAAAATCGATTATAAGAGGCTGAGTTTTGCCTGCGATTAAAATGCCGGAAACGACCATCATTAAAAAATGAATGGTTCTTGTGATTCTTATATCTTTTAAAATGACAATAAAAGTTTTTTTGTTTTTACAATAAAAAAACAGATTGATAAAAAAAACTGCAAAAAGCGAAAAATAATTATATAACATAAAATTGTAATTACATTTTTTATTAAGTTAAATAAAATAAATTGTAGACTAAAATTATAATAATTCAAGGGGAAATTATTTTTGTGATTAATATTACGAAAATTCGGATATTGATTTTTGTTATTATTGCCGCGTTTTGCGGATATGCCGTTAAATTTTATTTTTTAAAACCGCAGTCGAATATTTTATTTTTGACTCCGGCATTGCTTTCGGAAAATTTCAAAAACATTCCTGCCGTAAAACCAAGGTATTACGTCGTGTTTGACCAGAGCTGCGAACAAACATATTCTCCGTATGAAACCGGATATTCCGGTATGTCGGGACTAACGCTGGCTTTGAAAAAATCAGGCGTTTCCGTATCTTTGAATTCTATTCCGCTTGAAAAATTTCTTGAAAATTATTCGGGAAAGGGAAAAATTCTTGTTCTTGGTCCGGCAATAAACCGGAGATACGGAAAAAAGGAAATTGACGCGCTTGAAAAATTTTTAAAAAGCGGCGGCGGAATACTCGCTATAGTTGAACATCAAGATTTATACGGAAACATAACGTTTCAAAATGATTTTATAAAAAAATTCGGAATCGCGGCTCTTAATGACGCGACCATTGCGGTTGGAAATAATTTCAGAGAAAAACAATGGGCGTATTGCGGATGCGGCGTATGGAATATTGACAATATCGAGTTATATTATCCGGCTCCTTTGAAGATAGATTCCAAGTGTAGAAAACTTCTGGAAATGTATAATCCGGAAAATCCTAAATTAAATATAACAGCCGCGTTGAACGATTCAAACAATGGAAAGCTCGCGGTTTTGGGCGACGCGGAGATTTTATGGAATATGAAAGAACCTATTGGAATTAATAATATCAACAATAAATTGTTTTTATTAAAATTATTTGATTATCTTTCGAGTTCGGAAGAAAAATACGAAATAACTGTTACTGATTTCAAACCGGCGGCGGGTTCAACCAAAAAAGCTCTGATTGACGGAAGTTCGTATGGTTTGATTCCGGATTCATCGCCCTGCGGAATCGATTATTTTGCCGCCGCCCTGAATTATGCCGGTTTTAAAATAGATATTACTTTTGATACGAACGCCGATTATTCGAGGTATGATTTGGTAATAAACGCTATGCCGCTTGATTCGAATATAAATCCCGATATCCGAGCTTCCAAAAGAATTTTGATTGCAGGGGACGGTCAGACAGACATTATTAACGATACAATGCTTCAGATTATTTTATCAAGATATTTTAAAATTAATTACAGGAAAGAATTATATGTTTCGGCTTTGAATAAAATCTCGGCATATTTTGATTTGAGGTTTGCCGGTTCAACTCTTATATCAAACGAACCGACGGGTTTTTTTGTTAAGGCTAAATTGAATAATTCGGGCGAAGATTTTTTGTTGAGACGTTCAGACGTAATATCTGGCGTCGATTCTGAATTGCCGGACGGATACAAAGTTTTAGTTTATGCTTCGGATGATTGCAGAATCACAGACAATTTTACGCCGTTTAATAATTTCAAAAAAACAGAGCCCAAACAAAATTTTTTTAAATCTGTTTTTAATAGTCGCAAAAAACCGGTCGCAATTATTTCGAAAAAAGTCATAGCGTTAGCCGATATAGAAATGATTACAAACCAATTTTTTTTTACCAAAGAAGGACAATATGTCTTTAATGAAATCTGTAGCGGAAATTGATGCGGAATGCGTTGTAATTCCGATGATATACTAAAACCGTTATGCCTAAGCCGCATTTTCATCGAAAAAGGATAACCGAATAATTTGTTTTTAATCATTTTCCGGAAATTCGGCTTAATCCCGGATAGCGCATTAAACGTTAAGTGAAGTAGCGATTCCAATTGGAATCGCTTAAGCGGTTTCTT
>DAINAU010000299.1:0-3266 GCA_036733285.1 bacterium | reverse complement strand
TGTAGCGTGCCGCGCATCGTGTCCGCGAATTTGCCGAGCTGGCTGGCCGCGCGAATTGGCTGAGGCGTTGGCCGAATGCCGTGCATAAATTAGCGGCGGCATTCAGCGTTCGTTGGTTAAGTTCAGGATAGTTCGGTTTCGATCATTAGCGCAACGAGGCGTTCGTCGATAGTGTTCTTTTTTGCCTGCGGCGCGTAATAAAGACAGGCAGAGGCCAGTCTGTTGATTTTCCTGGCCAGGCCTCCCGAGTAATTGAAGATTGCGTCAATAGCTTCGCTGGTGAATATTTTTCTTGTTTCGCCGGCGTATTGCAAATGTCTGTCGATGTAATCTTGCGTCTGGGCGCGGTCGAAAGGCGGCAGATGAAACTGCAGTTCAACGCGGCCGGCAATCGCCTGATAAATCGGCTTTTTGAGATTCTCGCGAAGCTCGCTCTGGCCAAGGATAATCAATCCCATCGGACTATAAGAATCCATTTTAAAATTCAGCAAAAATCTTATCTCGGTCAGCATTTCCCTGTCGCAAAGATGCGCTTCGTCGATTGTAACAATCGGCGTTTTGTGCGCTTCTATTATCTTCGATAGTTCTTGAGCCATTTGCCTTTTGGCGTCGCCCCTGAAAAAATGCGGCCTGACGCCAAGCTGGCTGAGGATTTCGTAATAAAAATTCCTCGGCGATAATGCCGAATCGCTTATGTAAAAGTGGACGAAACGCGCCGGATCGAGAGAAGAAACGAACCAGCGCGCGGCCGTGGTCTTGCCGCAGCCGGAATCGCCTGTAACAACCAGGAAAAGACGCTCCGCTGCAGCCGTTTTTAACCGTCCCTGCAATTCTTTAAAATGCGGCCCTATATAGAGCGCGCTTTCTGAAATGTCTTTTGAAAAAGGGGTTTTGCTCATATTGAAGAATCCTTTATACATTTTTTTCCTCCCCGGTATTAGCGAATGATAAGAATGTTGCTTGCCTGCTGCGGCTTTTGGCATTTTCGGCGGCATAAACTTCGAGAAGCCGCGACCGGCCGATCTCGATCAGATTGCTTGTTTTAACCGCGCTGCCGCAGTATTCGCCGATAGAAATCGGCTCAGTCGTTTTGAGTTTTCGTCCGTGATGCCATATTTCTATTCTGGAAAGATCGAACGGATCGAAACGCAGATCAACCTTTTTGCCGCACAACTCCAGGCCGGCCTCATACAACACGCCGGCGACCGATATGCAGCCCGTGCCGTCGACTTTGCGCGTTTCTTCGTGCAAAAAAGCGTCGAAACACTCTTCGGTGGACGCCATCCTCAGATGCCGCGCGTCGCTTTGAAACCGTTCCATCGGCGTTTCGCCGTCCAGTGAAGAATGCGGCTTTTGCTGATAGCCCTCTTCAAGCCAGCACCTGTATTTGCGGTTTAATTCAGCGAGCGTTTTGGCCGGTTCAAGTGATAATTCCTGGAAAAACTCCTCGACCGTCGCGTTGTATCGCTCGATTTTCCCTTTCGATTCGGGAGAATAAGCCCTGGCGTTCATATAGCGTATCTTCAACCGCGCGCATGCGACCCGGAACCAGCGCGAAGTATACTGCCGGCCGTTGTCGACGTATAAGTCGTCGGGCTTGCCGAACTTGATTATCGCCTTCCGGAAACAGTCTTCGAGTATCGGCAGCCGCTGGTTGTCGTAAAACTCGCTGTGAGTTATCACGCGTGTCGCATCGTCTATGAAACTGGCCAGATATGTGCGCTTTTTTCCGCCGCATCCGTCCGGAATGTAAGGCCCGTACTTGATGTCGGACTGCCATAAACTGTTGCGCCCGCGCCGCGCGAAACGCCTTGCCGCGGCTTTGCCGCTGAAGCGGTCGCGCAGCAGCTCGCTGCGGGTATAACCGAGTTTCGATAAAGCGTGAGACAACGTCGAGCGCGATACTTCGCCCGCGCTAATCGTACCCTCTCTTTCCATGATTGTAATAATACGCCTGACGCTGCGTTCCGGCAATTCCCGCTTTAATTGTATCGCGGCTTCAAGCGCTTTTTCCGGAATGGCTTTTAAGTATCCCTTAGGTTTCGCTTTAGGCAAAAGCCCCTCGAAGCCTGATTTCTTGTATGCCGCCACATAGCGGCGCAAAGTGCGCTCAGATATTTCATGCGCTTCCATGATTTCCGAACGCAGCCGTCGCTTTTCGCACGGCGTCAGGCCCTGACTCAATAACGGCGCTATTATCTCGAATTTCTCAACTCCATCCTCATTTTTGTTTGTCATAAAATCGATACCTCCCGTTTTTAAGATGAGCGCATTATACACGAGAGGAAACGCGGACAAAAGGCGAACTATATGGTCGCGAACAAAATGAAATTTCGCCGGCCGCAAGTTCGCCGCCGAACTCAAATATAGCCGCTTGAATATCTTGACAAGATAATATTAACGGCGCCTATCAGACTATCGCCTGAAACCGGTTCGAACGGTTCTATAAGCGTTTTCAAGCGCTCGATCAGACTCGACGCTATCAGTTTGATCATGCTGACGCTTCGGCCATATTGTTCATATAATATTTTTTGAAGCTGGTCAACCGCAGCGTTTCCGCGATTTTTGAACTGCTCTTTCCAGCCGCGAATCGTTTTGTCTTCCGCCGGGCAATCGCTATGCTTTAACCCGCCGTTTTCTTCAAAATTCAATATTGCCGCCTCGATAGCATTCGTAGCATAGCGTTTGTACGGCATAACGAAATGCGGCAATATCGCGTGCGTCCTGCCGCACCTTTTCTTCTGGCATCGGGTTTGCATTATCGGTATTTTCAGACTGGAACCGTCTGATTCGATTACGATTCTCGAATAATAAGAATTAACGACAAGTTTTCCGCCGCATTTCGGACATAAAAACGCGCCGGATTTCATTTCGGACCTCAGCCTGGAAAAAAATATTCATTTTTTTCCATATATATCTTGCTATTTTCGCAAAAATTTACTATATTCAATTTGTCTAATTTGGATTGGGTCGTGATGGCATTTTTTGTTGAATCACGACCCGTTTTTTTTTCTTTTTAATCAATATAGCAAATTTGAGCGAATTTATGCCAGAAACGCAAAACGCGCATCCCACTGTGGGATGCGCGTTTGTGCAAGAAGAAACAATGACTTTTTAAACTATTTTAAAGCCCCCTCACCCGCACCTTCGGTGCGACCTCTCCCGCCGGGAGAGGTTGGCTTACATCTGTCTAAACTTTAATCATATCAACTGAAAACGGACAGCCTACGCTGCCAAAAACCGGCCATTTTTCGCGGAAAATTACA
>DAINAU010000298.1:0-3279 GCA_036733285.1 bacterium | reverse complement strand
CACTTCGCTTTCATATAATCTGTATGTCCGCAAAGAAAAAAAAGAAATTGGCGAACCGGATAAATTCCTTATTTCAGCAGATACTGATTCTACGCATTTTACCGGCTTAAATTTAGGAAAAATCAGAAAAACAAATTATTTGTTGAATATTACAAAAGACATTGAAGCCGGAACTTATTGCTGGGCTGTTCAATCAGTGGACGCCGGTTATAAAAAATCCGAATGGAGCGCGGAATCAAGTTTTAATATTGAAAAAAACACTTCGCTAAAACTATTTAAAAACGCTGATTTTGAAACGCGGACATTAAATATTTCAAAAGATACAACTTTAATAATGTCGTTTTGTTTGGTCGCTGTAAACGGCGATACGCTTAACGGATTTTCGGTTTATAATAATTTGTCAGTTTTAAATCCGTCAAATTTGATTTTAAAATTATGGCGCGATTCTGACACTGATTTGGTTTATTCGCAAAAGGATGAATTAATAACCGAATTAAGATTTAGCGAAATTGAAAAACGCTGGTCTGCCGCAAACATAAATTTTCTGTTTGTTAAATTAAATTATATTAATTGTTTTTTGACAATTGAAAATTCTGATTCAATGACTAATGGCGACTCGTTTCAAGCGGTTATAAAATCAAATTCAATTAAGACACAATTATGCGGAAACAGTCCTGAAACTGATATGATTGGCGCAGGAATAATATGGGAGACCGTAATTAACTATGAAATAATAAATCTTATGTCTGGCGGCGGAATTACTTACGGCGTAATCGACTGGGCAGATTTTGACAACGACGGAGATATGGACGCAGCGGTCTGCGGTCTTGATAATAATAGTTGCCGAAGATTATTGATTTATAGAAACGATTGCGGAACTTGGACGCTTGTAAGCGAACCGATGACCGGATTAAGAGGGCTTTCGTATAGCAGTGTGAAATGGTTTGATTTTGATAATGACGGATATATGGATTTTGCAGCGGCAGGATACGATTATGACGGCTACAGGAGATTTATAATTTTCAAAAATGAAAATGGTTTTTTTGCGAAATATAAAGAACCGTTCGGCGAAAACTTAGGATTGTATAATGGCAGTATAGCAACTGCGGATATTGACAACGACGGAGATATGGATTTGATTGTATCAGGATACGACAGTTCAGGAAAATTCAGATTGATTATTTTATTTAATGACAACGGTAGTTTTCAAAGAAAAATCGAGCCGCTTGGAATTGATAATGGTTTGAGATACGGTAGCATTGACGCGATAGATTACGATAACGACGGCGATGTTGATATTGCATTAACCGGCTATGATTCGCAGAATTCAAGATTAATAATTTTGAAAAATAATAATTTGAATTTTACAATGATCGAACCATTAGGAATAAATTGCGGATTGCAGGACGGAAATATCTCGTGGGCTGATTATGATAATGACGGCAGACCGGATTTTGCGGTTTCCGGCTTTGACATCAAAACTTCAAAAAATCGACTGTTGATTTATAAAAATTTGGACGCGGATAATTTCGAACTTGCATTCGAGCCGCTTGGCATTGATAAAGGTTTGAGATATGGAAGTTTAATTTGGTCTGATTTTGATAATGACGGACGCATTGATTTGACCGCTTGCGGAACAGACGATAATGGAAAATCGCGCTTGATTATTTTTAAAAACGAAGGCGATAATTTTGTAAATTATATCGAGCCGTTGGGCAAAAATCAGGGATTGAATAACGCTTCAATAAAATGGGTTGATATTAACGCAGACGGCAAACTCGAATTGTCCGCGCTCGGCGATAGAGGCGGTAAAATGCTTGGCATTATAAAATTGAGTCCGCAGATTATTAATACGCGCCCAAAAGCTCCGGCTATTTCTAATGATTGCGCAACTCTTACCGCTGAAAAAATTTATTTGAAATGGTCGGGAATAAATCTTGATAATGAAACGCCGGATTCCAACTTGACTTATAATTTGTATATAAGAAAAGTAGATTCTGCTGCTGGAAAATTTATTATGCGGGCTGAAACGAATTCGCTGCATACTCTAAATGCCGGTATCGGCAATGTTGGTTATAACAGAAGTTGGTTTATAAAAACAAATTCGTTAAGCGGTGGAAAATATTTTTGTGCGGTTCAAACGGTTGACGGCAGTTTTATGAAATCAGCATGGTCTACCGAACAGTCGTTTGTTATTCCTGATACAATTTATAATTTTGGCGCTGATACGCAGATAATAATATCGCAAAAACTGTCTGACGATTCGCCGGCGCTTTTACTTACTATTGCAAATACCGAGCCGCTGAATATTCAATTTACAATCAGCAATCCGACTGCCGATATTATTTCAAATCTTGCTTTGAAAATAAAACCGGAAAAAATTAATTTTCAACTTGCGATTCAAAAAGCCGATAAAAATCAGTATAAAACAGGCATTGATTTAATAGCGGATTATGACAGGTTCGCAAATTCGATTATTGATTTGACTTTGAGAGACGCGCAGGGAAATATTTTAAGCGCGGATTCGTCGGCGTTTGAGCGGCTGCCGTCTTTAAATTTTACGATTGACAAATCTTATTACACAGCGCAGGAATTAGGAAAATTGAGGATATTGACTTTTGATGTAATACGCAATAAGTGGGTCGCAATCGGCGAGCCATCTATTTCAATAAACGATACAAACGCTGTAATTTCCGCTGTCTTGGAGCATTTTTCGGTTTACGGATTATTCTTCGCGCCCGCGCTAACTTTTGCAAATAATGTCTCAAATGTAATTGTCTATCCAAATCCGTATATCCCGAATGATAACGATATTTATAACGGCACTTTAACTTCCGGCATTTTATTCGGTAATCTGCCGGCGGACGCTCAAATCGAAATCTATACAATTTCCGGTCAAAAAATATTTTCACAGCGCGTTAATGAAACGCCCTTGCGCTGGAATGTGAAAAATAACAATAATCGCGATATCGCCAGCGGCGTGTATCTATATGCAGTAAAATCCGCCTCCGGCGTCAAAACCGGCAAACTCGCGGTGATAAAATAAAAAATTTATAATAATATTTTAAAAAATTTTATTTTGATATTTATAATTGAATCATCTAATATTTTAAAATTAGATTTATCAGAATTTGCAACCCTGAAAGCGTTGAATTTTACATAGCCGTATGTTGACAGCGCGAAGCGCAGGAAAACCTACGGAAAAAAATGAAATATTGACGCTTGACCCTGACAAGGGTCGAATTTAAAATTGTCTTGAAATTCAACCCTTTCAGGGTT
>DAINAU010000297.1:0-3312 GCA_036733285.1 bacterium | reverse complement strand
GCTTTATCTGGAGAAAAAACTATAATAGAGTTTAATATGTTGAATATAAATTCTATAAAAAATAAGATAATTATAACTTTTGAAAATATTGATATTGACGCTTTAAGTAATATAGTAGTTTTCAATCTTGGATGTTTTGAAATTTTTGGTAAATCAACAGACCAATCCGAAGCGCTAAGAGAATTTTTTAGAAAATATGGCATAGTATTTAAGGGTGACTGGAGATATAATTTAAAAACAATCAGTTTTTAAAATGGAATTTAAAACAAAAATAATTAGACTGATAAATGAATCTTTAAAAGGTTTGAATCCGAAAATTTTTTTATTCGGTTCAAGATCATCAATGAAAAATTTAGATGATTCAGATATAGATATAGGAATAGATTGCGGTAGAAAATTATCATTGATTGAATTGTCTGATATAAAAGAAAAGTTAGAAGAATCAAACATAATTTATAAAATAGACGTTGTTGATTTTAATAATATCGACAACAAATTTAAACAGATAGTTTTTGAAAATGGAGTTATAGAATGGCAATAGACAAGAATGTGTATTTAAATAAAAAAGAAATATTTTTGACCGCATATGCTTCGCTTGATGAAGCTGTAAAAATTAATTATTCGGAAATAGTCAGAGACGCGGTAATTCAGCGGTTTGAATATACATTTGAACTTTTTTGGAAATTATTAAAATATTATTTAAAAGAATATGAAGGTATAGAAACGAATAGCCCGAAATCAGTAATACGCGAAATATTTTCAAATAAATTGATTAATGAAAAAGAATCAGTGATTTTATTTGAATTTGTTGAAACTCGTAATTTGACGGTTCATACATATAATCAAAATAAAGCAAAAGAGGCGTATAAAATAATCTCGAAAAATTATACTCAAATGTTGAGAATAACTCAAAATGTATTTAACAATATTGAATCAAAATAAGAGGATATAATGTTCAAGAATTTATCGAAGGTTTTTATTATTTTAGAAATCGGATGCAATTGGGAAGGCGATTTTGAACGCGCAAAAGAAATGGTAATGAATGCGGCGAAAGCCGGAGTAGACGCCGTAAAATTTCAAACTGTGATTGCTGAAAAGATAGCGACCAAATGGGCTGAAAAATTTTGGGATATAGAGGGCTGTCCCGGCGCAACGCAATACGAAGAATTCGCGCAGTCGCCGTATTTAACTGTAGAGCGGTATATTGAGATAAAAAAAATCTGTAAAGAAAAAAAAATCGTGTTTTTTTCAACGGCGGAAGACGAAGATTCTGTCGATACATTAGAAAAAGTTGGAACAGAATTTCATAAAATCAGTTCTATGAATATAACGCATTTTCCTTTGATAAAAAAAATGGCGCAGACAGGTAAGCCGCTTATTATTTCAACCGGCGCATCATCTATAAATGAAATAAAAGAAGCTGTGGAATATGCGGAAAAAAATGGCGCTAAAGATATTGCGCTACTCCATTGTATTTCAAATTATCCGGTTAAGGATGAAAATGCAAATATTAATATGATTTTAGATTTAAAAAAACATTTTCCCGATAAAGTTATTGGATATTCTGATCATACTTTGCCTGAATACGGAGACGGAATAATCTGCGCGGCAGCTGCATTAGGCGCGCGTATAATTGAAAAACATTATTCTTTTGATAACACACGAACTGGGTTTGACCATGAAATTTCAGTTGATTATAATGGATTAAAATCATTTGTAACATCAATAAGAAGAACAGAAAAAGCTTTGGGACAAATAAAGAAAGAACCTATAGAATCTGAGTTTCGTTCAAGAAAAAATGCAAGACGAAGCATTGTTGCAAATAGAGATATTTCTGCGGGCGAAATTTTAAGTATTGATATGCTCGCGATAAAACGGCCTGCCGGAGGAATCGAACCGAAATTTTTTGAAATAATTATTGGAAAAAAAACTTCTCAAAATATTTCAGCGGATGAGTTATTATTATGGAATAAAATTATAAATTAAATTCATATAGCTTATATTTATTATTGATTAAAAACAAAAATGCAAAAACAAGATTTTTTATATTATTATCTCGAAAATTATTGGTTAAGGCCTGAAAATGCTTTATGGCAGGCATTAGTCGCGAATATTGTTAGTAAATATCCGCCTTCAGGGTCTTCTTTAGATTTCGGTTGCGGCGACGGAACTTTTTCGTTTATATGTAACGGTGGAAGGTTATCAAAAGAATTTGATTTTTTTGTTAATGTTAGCCAGCCGAACAATTTATTTACAGGTTCAGATATATATAATACTAAAATTGATAATATTAACAGTATCGGGAAAAATGCCGAATACATTATTACTACTGGCGCGGATTATAAATACAATCTTTTAGAAAAAAGCAGTAAATTGAAATTCTATAAAAATTGTGTTCAATTGAATGGAAATAACAGGTTTCCTTTTACGGATAATAGTTTTAATTATATTTTTTCTAATGCTTTGTATTGGCTTAACAATGTTAAAAAAAGTTTAAACGAGTTTAAGAGGATAATCAAAAAAAAAGGCATTATGATTTTAGTAATGTTATCAAAAGATTATCCTAAATACTGCTTTACATCTAAACCAAGAGGATATTATAAAGAAATATTATCAAAAATTAATTTTAACCGGCATCAGCATTATAAATATTTGGTAAAGCCGAATAATTTTGAAAAAATTTTAAGCAAAACAGGTTTTAGTATTACAAATAAATATTTATTATTTTCAAAACATTTGGTTTATTTGGAAGATATCGGGTTAAGACCAATATCTCCTTTTTTAATTAGTATGGCAAATAATCTTGATATGAAAATAAGAAATGAAATTAAATATCAAATGGTAGATTATTTTTATGATTTGCTGCTTCCTCTTTATAAACTTGAAAAGCAAGGAATAGAAAATGGGAAGAATGCAATATATATTTATATAATAAGGAGAAATTAGATTTGGATAATGATAATTTATTAATAGATAATTCATATAAAATTAAAGAATATATAATTAATAGCGAATGGGATAAAACATTCCCTTGTGAATATTTTGAATATAGAAAACAATGGGATATGGCTAATCAGGGAATTCTTTTGGATAAGCCGTTATTTTTGGAAATAGAATCCACATACGCTTGTAACTACAGATGTAAAATGTGTCCGCGACGGGAATCAGATAATTTTAGCGATAAACTTAAACTTCCGGATGATTTATTTGACATACTATTTCAACAGATAAAAGAATATAAAATTCCTTCTGCTACTTTTAGTCACGGAGGCGAACCTTTAATGCGAAAGGATTTACCCGAGTTGATTCTTA
>DAINAU010000296.1:0-3318 GCA_036733285.1 bacterium | reverse complement strand
TATTTTGCATATCTTGGAAGTAATGGAGATTTAACTGCCGACGGTGATTTCTTTGTATATTTACGCGGCTCTAACGCATCTTCAGGCAGCGAAACTTCAAGCAATTGGAATGGAACTCATACATTGCCGTTTGCCGCAGAATATATGATAGGCATAGAAAATTCGAGTTTGGGAGTCGGCAGCAATTCGCAATTCAGAAAATTCACAGGAGGAAGCTGGCAAAATCAGGATATTAACAATATTGATTTATATTGCGGAAACGCCGGTTCAAAAGTTACAGAATTCCGTATAGGTTGGGATAGATTAGGAGGAAGGCCGTCAGATACTCTTTATGTTGTAGCTTTTCATCAATATGAAGACGCATCGAATATTCTTAACGCATTCCCTTTAAGCAATCCGGCGGGTGGCGCTGATAGCGTTGTGTTCACAGATTATTATAAATTTACTGATATGTCTGACACTATGCCTCAATCAGATGAAAAATTTAATAAAATTAATATTGCGGCTTCCGCTTCAATTGTATCAAGCGGAGAAAATTTTTCGATGACTGCCTGGGTGGTAAATTCAAAAGGGGATACACTTCAAGGATATAAATCTTATGTTACTTTGACGATTAGCAATGGAGCGACTCTTCATATAACATCAGTTCTGCTTAACGAAGGAAAAGTAACATTTAACGATTCAATAACAGGCGTATTTGGAAATCTTGTTTGCACTGCGGCTTTATCGAATAATTTAACCAAATTCGACACATTGAACTTAACTGTTATAGGTCCGTTAGTGGAAATAAAATATCCTGATGTTACAAGTCACGATACTTATATACAAGAAATAACGGTAAAAGGAACTACTTTAAATACTAAAATTGGCGATACTGTAATTATTTACGCGAACAATTATTCTACCGCTTATTCTGATACTTTATTGGTTTCGGCGAATGGAGAGTGGAATGGAACTGTATTGTTAACTGGTTTAGGCGATAGCGTTATTGTTAAATTAATTGATCATTATGGAAATATTTCCTATGATACTTTAACTGTAAATTATTATTCTAATACATTATTGGAAATTAATTATCCTTCTTATATAAGTCATGATACTAATATTAAAGAAATAACTATCAGCGGCACTACCGCAAGTTCTTCAATTTACGATACTGTAATTTTATATGTCAATGGTTATGCTTCAGCTAATACGATAACATTGTTGACGAGCCCTAATGGAGGATGGAGCGGCACGGTAATGCTTACCGGTTTAGGCGATAGCGTGATTGCCAAATTTACTGATAAATTCGGCAGAACTGTTTTTGATACTATTACTGTAAATTATTACGGAACGCCGGACATTCAGATTACATATCCGACGACAGCTTCCTGCGATACGACAATAGGATTGATTACAGTAAGCGGAACAACGTCATATACGAAATCCGGCGATACGATACAATTATACGTTAACAATATTTTATTCGCATCGACAACTGTATCGGCAAGCGGGAGCTGGTCGGAAGAAGTCCGAATTGCTTCAACCGATACGGTAACCGTACGTTTAACCGATTCATTCGGCAGAACGTATTGGGATACTATTTACGTCAATCTTTTGGGACGCGTTAAAAATGTCAGGTATTCGGACAGAGCTACAGGCGGAGCCATAGACGTAGCTTGGGATAAAGTTACCAATCAGAGTTTTGCGGCTTACAAAGTTTATTATTCTACTTCTCCGATTTATTCGGTTGATGGTTTAACGGCAGATACCGACAATATGATAAATCAAGACGATACTGATTATACGATTTACGGTTTAACAAACGGAACTCCGTATTACGTTGCGGTAACTTATAAAAATTCGGCTGGTCTTGAATTTAAAAACGCAAATAATTATGAAGCTGAATACGGCGCATTTTCCGGAACGGCGGAAAAAGACGATAATTTCAGCGGATTCAGCGGAATAGGTTATGTTGCAGGTTTGGGGAATAACGCCGGAACAACAACGATAACAGTTGACTTGGGTTCTACCGAAGCCGGAAATTACATATTGCATTTAACCGGTTCGGTAGGTAATAACGCGGGCGGAATTAATGTCCGCGTAAAAGTCAATAACGATATAACGGATACGCCGTTATCCACGACGTCTTTTACTAATTGGGATACTGCGGAATTTGCCGCGACGCTGACAGCCGGAGCGAATACTATAAAAATTACGGGACTGTCAAATTCCGATTCGCCGAATATTGATTGCATCAAACTGCAAAGGATTACGGACGTTCCAGTTACTCCAACAGGGGTTCATTCTTTCGCATTAACGCCGCAATCAGCGAACGTGAATATTGACGAAGAGTTTAATTTGACAATACAGGCGCTTGACGAAAGAGGACAGAATCTGACTTCATATACCGGAACATTGACTCTTGAAGATACGACAAACACGATGATTCCGGATTCGACCGCAACAATAAAAATATTAAGCGGAGACGCAGGAAGCACGACTGTAGTATGCGTTATCAGCGCAATAGGATACGATATAATAACCGGATATAACGGGTTAGCTTCCGGAACCTGCGCGGTTACAGTCGTTTTGACAGGCGAATACTGGGGCGGATTATCCGTAGTAATTTCCGAGATAATGTTCGACACTTCGTCTTACGGCGACTGGATAGAATTATATAATGATTCGCATACTGAAGTTAATGTCGGCGGATGGTATTTGCGTAGCGATGCAAACGGGAATTTTGCGTCTATACCTTCGGGAACGATAATTCCCCCGTTCGGTTATCTGGTATTGTGTTCTGATTTGGAAAATTTTTATAAATCTGGATTAGATACGGACGTATCAAAGGTTTTACAAATTTCAAATTTGAATTTTCCGAATGAATCTGATACAATAACATTATTTAAATCTGCTACAACTAAACATTCCGTTTTGTATTATAACAGAAGTTTTGGAGCGGCAATTGAAAATTCAAATAAATCTCTTGAAGCGTATAATCCTGCTTTAACTGGCGCAGACGCTACTTGGGCGGCTACAAATTCTAATTTTGACACGACGCTTGAAAGTTATGGAACTCCGGGAATTGCAAATTCGTTGTCGATTTATAATTACGGATTGCTTGAAGGATGCGTCAGTATTCTTGTAAATACTACTGCTATAACTGATCCGAAATTTGCCGGAGATACAATCGCCAATATATCCGCAAGGTTAATACTTGGAAACGGAGATACGATTGCAAATTACAAAGTAAAATTTACTACAAGTTTAGGACAATTTTACTTTGGCACTGGGACGGTTGGCACTATCGCTTTCGCTGGCTGTTGAGCGCCT
>DAINAU010000295.1:0-3331 GCA_036733285.1 bacterium | reverse complement strand
GACCACGGCGCACAGTTAGCCGTAAGAAAGTAAAAGTCGGGAAAAAAGGATAAAAGGAGATACGGTAAGCGGAGTTATAAGACCGCCTAAGTCAAGCGAGCGTTTTTTTGCGCTTTTAAAAATAGAAAAAGTTAACGGAATGGATCCGGATATGACAAAGGAACGGATGCCTTTCGACGATTTGACTCCTTTGTATCCGGATAAACATATAATACTTGAACGCAAGAATCAGCCGAACGAATTATCAATGCGAATAATGGATTTATTCACGCCAATCGGATTCGGTCAGCGAGGTTTGATAGTTGCGCCGCCGCGCACTGGAAAAACGATACTCCTTCAAAAGATAGCTAATTCAATAACATTAAATCATCCGGAAGCTTTTTTAATAGTATTGCTTATAGACGAACGTCCGGAAGAAGTTACCGATATGGAACGAACGGTAAAAGGAGAGGTAATATCGTCGACTTTTGACGAGCCGGCCGTAAGACACGTGCAGGTTGCGGAAATGGTAATCGAAAAAGCTAAAAGACTTGTAGAATACGGAAAAGACGTAATAATTCTGCTTGACAGTATCACAAGATTGGCCCGCGCATACAATACTGTAGTGCCGGCAAGCGGTAAAGTATTGACCGGCGGAGTGGATTCAAACGCTTTGCAGAAACCTAAACGGTTTTTCGGAGCCGCGCGAAACATAGAATTCGGCGGAAGTTTAACCATACTTGCAACGGCGCTTGTCGAGACAGGTTCGAGGATGGACGACGTTATATTCGAAGAATTTAAAGGAACCGGAAATATGGAGATTCATCTTGACAGACGTCTTTCGGATAAACGCGTATTTCCCGCGATAGATTTGCATAAATCCGGAACGAGAAAAGAAGAACTTTTGTTAAACTCGGAAGTATTAAATAAAGTTTGGATATTAAGAAAAATACTTGCGGAAATGGATAAAGTTGCGACAATGGAATTTATACTTGATAAAATGGGAAACACCAAAAGCAACATTGATTTTCTTCAAGTAATGAAACAAAACGGAAAATAAAAATTATATTTTGCCAGGATGCAAAAACGAGTAAATGTTTTAATTTTATTGATATTCAGCGCGGTTTTAATAATTATTGCGGTAATTTGGAAAAGCGAACCGATAGAAGTTCACGCATACAATATGATTACTTCGCAAAAAATTATTGACAGCGATTTGCTATTAGACAGAACAATATCGAAAATCGACGATATATCGCTGGTGAGAATTGACGAGTCGACGCAAAACGATATTGACGACGATTTATACGAGCCTACAAGTTTGGATGAAGCGAAGGAGATAATAACCTACGCTCCAAAAATTGAGAAAAAAGAAAAGTCGCAATTTTTTGCGGCGCGCAAGCATACGGTTAACGAAGGCGAGAGTTTATGGGCGATTTCAAAAAACTATGACGTTTCAATAGAAACAATCATAGCTTATAATAATTTGAAAACCCGTCAAATTGCGGTAGGGCAGAAATTAATGATACCGACAATGGACGGAATCGCTTATAAAATCGGGAAGGGAGACACTTTAAAAAATATAGCGGCGAAGTTTAAAGTAAGTTCCAGCGAGCTTCAAAAGGTTAACAGATTAACGAGTAAATCGGATTTAAAGGCAGGCAATGCGATATTTATACCGGGAAGCCGTCCTTTACAGCTTGCAAAGATAGCGGCGCGAGTTCCGGCGGTTCCAAAGAAAAGGAAAACTTCCGGGATATCGTTTATTTGGCCTTCGGCATCCAAATATATGTCGTCGCCTTACGGATTTAGAATGCATCCGATATATAATAGGAAAATATTCCATCAGGGAATAGACATAGCCGGACCGATAGGAACGAAAATATACGCGTCTGAAGAAGGAAGAGTATATTTTAGAGATTATATTCGAGGATATGGAAAAGTTATTATATTGAAACATAATCAAGGGTATTCGTCGGTTTATACTCATTTGTCAAAATTCAACGTGAATTTGGGAGAATGGGTTGATCAGGGAGAATTAATAGGAGCAATGGGAGTAACCGGAAGAGTAACGGGTCCGCATCTTCATTTTGAAGTAAGAAGATGGGATAGACATATTGATCCTATGCTTGTTCTTGGAAAATAAAAATATCGTTACTTTTTTTTGAACGCGAAGTTTTTCAGACAATGCAATATAAGATTTGAAAAACTTCACTTTTTTATTGCATTATCCGGGTTAAAATGTAAATTAATTTATGTCGTTGATATAAGTTCGTTAAACAAAATATGTTTCAAGTTTAGGCCTTTCAGGGAGGGGAGGTTTATGCAGATAAACAATGTAGAAGGAATACTAAACTACCAGAAATTGCTTTTTTTAAGAGATCTGAAGGCAAAATTCGAACCAAAATCCGAAAATGTCCGCATAGTAGTGCTAAACGAAAGCAAACCCCGTAAAAAAGAGGAAATCGCGGGAGAATTGAAATACAGATTTGAAAAAAGTTCGTATTCTCTTAGCAATATCAAAAAAGCGGTTGATATGTTGGAATTTGCGGCGGACGGAATAGGAAAATACGAGAAGTATATAAAAGAAGCAAAAGAGTTTATAATAAAATCAAAAGAATACGAAACTGAACATCTTAAAAATTTATACGAGCAATGGAAGTCAAGCATAAAATATCTTGTCGATTCGACGCGAATTAAATATTTGAGATTATTGACTACCGAAGATTTTAAAAAGAATATTGAATTTCGCAAAAGAGTAAGAGCAAGGACAGATTTCAGAAAACGGTTTGACGCCAAATTGAATCCCGCATTAATTTATAATAAAATCATCATCCACACAGCAATACCGGAGGAACCTTTTATACAAATAAACATACCTGTGGAATTGGGATATAAAACCTACAAACTTGACGAAGTGGAACTCGACAGCGACGAAGGGAAGATTGAATTTGCAAAGAGACTGAACGAGCTTGAAAAAATTGTTTTAATAGAAAAAGAGAACAGCGGAAATTATATTGAAAAATTGGAATCGATAAAAAGAAAAATTGAAATATACAGACAAAATATTGAAGCGACTTTGTCTTCTCAAGAATTGACGAATGTGGAAGCGAAACTGAACAAGGACGATATACAAGATCAGAAATTAAATTTCAGCGTAGTAACCAACAAAACTCAAAAAGGGATGGTTTACAATTTTATAGCATAAAAAAAACCGTATTATTCAACATAGGAAATGATATATTACATATTCGGGTAGAATTGGAATAGTTTTTTAACCCGGATAATGCATTAGACGTAAAGTGAAGTTTTTCAAAACATAGATGTATTATTGCGATTTAGATATAAAATC
>DAINAU010000294.1:0-3347 GCA_036733285.1 bacterium | reverse complement strand
TGTTTTCAAGAAAATCCGTTAAAGTATCGCCGGTTTATCTTGAAAACAAAATATTTAAAGCGTTTGTATGCAATGCGACCATCGGACAACTTTGTTCAAACGGCATAGGATTTAAATCTATTGTTCCAATACCGGTCAATCCTATCATAAATATTTTGTTTTCAAGATAAACCGGCGATACTTTAACGGATTTTCCTAAAACCGTTATTGTTTGTTTTTCAGGAAAACAAAATGGTTTTATATCGGAAATCCTGTTTTTTTTATGAAACCATTCGATATTGTCGTATATCTCTCTTATTTTTTCTTTGTCAAAATCTATGTTTGAGGATTTAATGTAATCGTCGAAACTCAAATTAGCCCCGCTTGCAAAATTCTTTTCAATTCCCGTTCCGATTTTAACCGAATAATACGCCTCGTCAAAATATTGTTTTAAACTTTCAACATTAAGAGAATTCTTCAGTTTTTCAACATCGGTTAATTGCGAATTCAAAATCTCGGTTTCATAACATCTCGCTATTGATATTGTCGCGGCGATTTTTTCAATTAGATTTTTTTCCACAAGGCGCTCGGTTGCAAGATAGCTTTTGAGTTTGTTATATGCGAGATCCAAAAACTGAGGATTAGCCGGATAATACGAAACAATTTGTTTGCATTTAATATAAGCGTAATACAGCGCGATAGTTTTAAAAGAAAAATGAAAATAAGTTTTATCGAAACCGCCCGCCCAATTCATCAGCATCTGGCATTTATCGTCCAATGGAATTTTAAAATCGTTTCGCCTCTGGGTTCCGTATTCAAGCGCGTCTTTTATCAACATATATTTGCCGGGAATAACCTCTATCTTGTTTAAATCAAAATCAAGTATTCCCGAAGCCATTTTCACCGCAAGCGCCGGATGAACATGTCTGTCGAAATATAAAAACGCCGGAAATAATCTGACTGTGTAATCCATATCTTCGACTATCTGAGCGAATCCTACGCCTGCGGCAGTTTTTATAAATCTGTGAAGCGGCGCTCCGATATCGACAGTTTTGAATATATGTTTTTTGTAAATATCTTTAAATTGAGCCGAAGAGTCCGAATTTAATGTTTTCTCCAATTCTTCCAGCGCTAATTTTTTTTCTTCGGTGTAATTATTTCTGCGTTTTCTTACCGTATCATTAATTCCTTCCAACAACTTATTATCGTCCGCCCGCGATTCGACGATTTTATTTATTAAAGGAATTTTAGATAAAAAAATATTTAAGTAATATAGCGTTTTTTGTTTAAATCCTTTTGGCTGAGGAGTCAAGACATCCTCGCTCGGCATTTCCATAAACTGAGCGAGATAAATATTTTTAGCTTCGTCGAGCGAGCGTTCAAAATCATAATCGAAATCCCTATACGAAATACCGAGAGTTTTAAGCATAAGTTCTTTTTGGCTGTTTTGAGAGAATACCGATTTGAACCCTGATTTTTCCGCTTCTTTGGGATTTTCTATCATAAACTGATTATAAAACCGTTCCGGCAATTCTATCAAAGACGTCAGATAATCCGGAGTAAAAACTATATTGCTTTTTTCTGAAAAAAACACGTCGTATCCGGCGGCTTTGGAATTATAGAATTTAAGCGTATCGACTAAAGCGACCTGACGGTTTCTGTTCCATGGCCATAATCCGAATAAATCAATCGAAGGATCGTCGTAATCGAGAAAACCCAGTTCGGGATGCATTTTTATTTGAGGTCTTAATTTGAATCTCAAATCAAGAGATTTCAATTCGGTTCTCTCGAACAACGCAATATTGTCGATTATGAAACAGAATATAACGCAGATTAAACTTATAACTAATCCGGTTATAATATTTTTTTTCAAAATGTGTTTTTTAGCCATTAGTTTATCGGCATAAATAAATTAATTTTTTTATATGCAACGACGAAATTTAATTCGCATATTAAACTCAGATAATTCAATAAAAAAAGTTTTGTATTTAATATTTATTTCTTTTGACATAATGCGTATGCAGATACTCGTGCGAATTATGCCCAAGAGGTTCTTTTAGAAATTCCTCGTAAAGCTTTATTACGTCCGGATTTTCGTGCGATTTTCTTTTTAGTTTTCCTTCGTCTTCTCTATAAATCGCGTCAAGCCGTTTTTTAATGGTTTCCTTAACGTTTTCAAAAACGCGCGGCTGTCCGCCGCCGCTTATGCATCCGCCCGGACACCCCATAACCTCTATAAAATGATAAGGGCTTGTTCCGTTTTTGATTTCGTCCATTAATTGAGACGCTCCCTTAAGGCCGCTTGTAACAGCAACTTTAACCGTAAATCCTTTTAAAAACGACCATTCGTCTTTTACTTCGTTAAAAGTGATTTCAGCGGTTTTTATTTGTTCAAGACCAACGATAGGTTTAACGTGCAATTTATCAAACGGAAGCTCTTTGCCGGTTATAATTTCATAAACTGTGCGTATAGCGGCTTCCATAACTCCGCCGGTAGCTCCAAAAATATCCGCGGCTCCGGTTGAAAACCCGAGAGGCGAATCAAATTCCGAATCTTTCAAATTCTTAAAATCAACGCCTGCGTCTTTAATCATACTTCCGAGCTCGCGGGTCGTTATTACCGCGTCCACGTTCGCAAGTCCGTCGTTTGTCATTTCCTCTCTCGTTATCTCGAATTTTTTCGCAGTGCACGGCATTACAGAAACCACAAACATATCCTTCGGGTCAATGCCTTCTTTTTTTGCAAAATAAGATTTGCACAAAGCCCCAAGCATCATATGCGGAGATTTGCAAGTCGATATATGAGACAGCAATTCAGGATAATGGTGTTCAACGTATTTTATCCAGCCGGGACTACAGCTTGTCACCATAGGCAGAACCGCTTCGGATTCTTTTAATTTCATTTTTATCTTGTTTTTTAAATTTTCAGGAATCAGGTTGTTTGAATAAAAATATCTTTTAACCCTTTCTAAAAACTCGTTTCCTTCTTCTATGATAGTCAAATCAGCGGCAAAATTAGTGTCGAATACATAATCGAATTCCATCTGTTTTAAAGCCGCAACCATTTTTTTTGTAACTATGGTTCCCGGTTCGTATCCGAGTTTTTCGCCCAGCGCCACTCTGACCGCCGGAGCCGTCTGAACTATAACTTTTTTATTTGAATTCATTAAAGCGTCCCAAACCTTTTTGGTAGAATCCTTTTCATTGATAGCCGCTACCGGACAAACTATCGTGCATTGACCGCAAGACGTGCATATCGACTTTCCAAGCGGCAAATCTTCAGCCGGAGAAATCATTGTGTCAAACCCGCGCATTTGCGGATTTAATACTCCTACTCCCTGAATCTCATTGCATACCGTCACGCAGCG
>DAINAU010000293.1:0-3376 GCA_036733285.1 bacterium | reverse complement strand
GTTAAAACTTCTAAAAACCCGAAAACTTTTTAAATTTACGGCTTTAGCCGTAAATAATATGTTTTTAATATTTTGAAAAATTGTCTAAAACAAGTATTCTATGCTGTCTGAACAATTTTTCGAAATCCTTATGCAGTTTTCGAGTTAAAACACAAATCACATAAAAATATTGACTTACCTAAATTGTTTGTTATAATTATTAAGCGACAAAATATTTATGGAGTAAATTTTTTATGGCTACAGGAAGAACTATAAGCGCAAGTTTTCTAACTCAAAATGATAACAAAATTATAACTTTATGCGAATCTATATCAAATACAATCCTCAATAATATAGCCGACAAAGATGATAAAAAATTATTTAAAAAAAATTACGGCAAAATAAGTTATACTCGAGACGCCGGTTTAGGAGTCGGAGGAGGAAAATTGCAAAGAGACGCTTTATGCACAAGAGGCAGACAAGGAAAAGCTCCTTTTTCAAATCGTAATTTAAGGTGGCATCCTTTAGTCGCCGCTAATGAAAATATTAGTTATGCAAAAGAAATAGAACATATCGAAATTGAAGGAGCGGACGAATCACAAATATTAAATTTTATAGTAAAAGATGATAGTAATAAACGATTAAAATTTCCGTCTGATAAAGTTTATGAATTGCAGGGAAAATATGCCATATTGCCTAAACATTGGTTTCCGCATATTGATAGGTTAAAACACTGGTCTGATAATTTATGGACTCAAAATTCTTGTATTATTCCAGCATTAGAAAGTTGTGAGTGGTATGACGCCGTTGAAACATATGCGGTATTAGGTATTGCTATTGCAACAGAATTATATAAAGTTAAATTTGAAAATTTAATAGTTGAAATTATTGATATTTTAAAAAATCAAAATATTGAAAAAGCAATATACTTACCTTCCTCAAAATTTCCTAAAGTAAAATTTGATTTTACAAACTGCCCGCTTTGTAAAACATCTATAATTAAAAACCCGGCAAATTTAAATGATAGAGTTAGGGAGAGTGTTTGGCAGCCTGCTTGGCGTTCAACAAAACGCGAAGAAGGAGAAGACTCAAGCATTCAGATTATGCATGTCAACCCGTTAATTGAAAGAACAATAAATCATAATGCAAGTAATGTCAGATATGGTCATCGTTGGTGCAATGTTTCGATGACAGATCATTCTTTGGATGAAACTCTTGATTTTATGGAATTTATTGTAAAGGCGCATAATAGATGTTTATGAAAGATAATAATATCGATCTTTTTACAGCCGCTATACTTAATAAACCCAATCGAGAAATTTTTAAAAAGGATCTTATCCCAATAAATAATCTCAAAGTAGTTTTTAGAGATATTAGAGATTATTTTGCCGGTAATGTTACAGGAATAACAAGGGATGAAAAGATTGCTCAAAATATAATGCGATTATTATTTTGTAAAATATTTGACGAGCAAAATAAAAATGACAGCGAAATTGTAGAGTTTTCAAACAAGCCCAATGAAAATGCGAAAGAATTCGGGGGCAGGATTAAAAATTTATTTAGTAAAGTAAAGAAAAAATATCCCGATATTTTTGAAAACGATGAAGAAATTGAAATACTGCCTGAAGATTTATCGTATATTATTAAACTTATTGAAGAATATTCAATATTTAATGCAGATAGAGACGTTATTGCCGACGCTTTTGAAGAATTAATTGGCCGAGCTTTTCGAGGTGGCGAAGGGCAATTTTTCACTCCTCGAAATGTTGTTCAAATGATGATTGATGTATTACAGCCAAAATCAAATGAAAAAATAATTGATCCGGCTTGCGGAAGCGGCGGATTTTTAGCTCATATATTAAAACAATTAATTAAAACTAAAGCTGATAATTATACTATTTGCGGATTAGACAAAGATTTATTTTTATCGAAATTAGCAAAAATTTATTTAACTCTAATTGGAGGAAAAACCTACTCGATATTTTGTGAAAATAGCTTGGAGCAACCAAAAAAATGGAAAACTGAAACACAAAATATAATTAAATTAAATACTTTTGATTTAATATTAACAAATCCGCCTTTTGGGGCTAAAATTCCAGTTATTGGAGAGAGTTTATTAAAGCAATATAATTTCGGCTATAGATGGAAAGAGGAAAACAATAATTGGCATATAACTAAAGAATTGTTAGATAAACAGCCCCCGCAAGTGCTGTTTATTGAAAGATGTATTCAATTATTAAAAGAAGGCGGACGGCTTGGAATTGTTTTACCTGAAGGAATTTTCGGAAATCCTTCTGATAGATATATTTTGGAGTATATTCAAAATAATACTAAAATAATCGGGGTTGTTAGTTTATCTCAAGAAACGTTTCAGCCAAGCACGCATACTAAAACAAGCGTATTATTTTTAGAAAAAAAGAAGCAAAATCAAAATTCTGTTTTTATGGCTATCGCAAAATCTATTGGACATAATAAAAATGGAAAAGAAACTTATAAATTAAACAAAGACGGTTCATATATTATTGATAAAAACAATAATAAAATAATTGATGATGATTTACCGGAAATTTCAAATAATTTTAAAAAGTATTTAAACGGAAAATTGAAAACTTATGGACGCTTGGGTTTTAAAATTAACAAAAATGAATTAAGTAATTACATATATATTCCAGAATTTTATAATCCGGAAATTACAAATCGCTTAAAAGAATTGGAAAAGAGCGGAATTTATAATTTAATGAGTTTTGGTGAACTGCTAAATAATAATTATATTCAGATAAAACGAGGGAATGAAATCGGCTCTCAATTTTATGGAACCGGTATTATTCCTTTTGTCAGAACTACTGATATAGTCAATTGGGAAATAAAAATGGACCCTATTAAAGCAGTTGCAGACGAAATTTACGAACAATATAAATCTCTTCAAGACATAAAAGCTAATGATATTTTATTTGTGAATGACGGAACTTTTCTCATTGGACGCGCCGCGTTTATTACTCGATTAGATGAAAAAATAATAATTCAAAGTCATCTGAAAAAAATTAGAGTGTTGAAAAACGATATATTAACTCCGTATTATCTTTTTTACTTATTGAATACAAAAATTGTTAAACAACAGATTGAGTCAAAAACTTTTGTTCAAGCGACCATATCTACTCTTGGAAACAGATTAAATGATTTGATATTGCCTATCTATAAAGACAAACAAGAAATTCAAAAAATAAGCGTTGAGATTCAAAATATCATCGAAGAAAAAACATTACTTAGAGAACGAAGCATAAAGTTATTAGATAATGGACTCTAAAAAAATTTTACCGTCGTTTATCATCGTATAGAGGAGCTAACCTCGTCGCCGAAGGCGATGACACGTAGGGCGACGGCGCAGCCGTCAGCGATA
>DAINAU010000292.1:0-3386 GCA_036733285.1 bacterium | reverse complement strand
TATTTCAACTCATCATTTCAGATAATTGTCTTTGCGCTCTGCCTTTCGCATAACGAACCTGTCCTGCCGATGTGCCGCGCTTGCGCGGCATATCCCGAAGGGTCAGCCGCAGGCGGCTGAACGGCAGGACAAAGTTAGACGATTGTGCATATTTTTTTTTCTAAAATCATTTTGAATCAACAAAAATAATTTTTTTGTTGAGCGGAACTAATCTCGGTTTTAATTCTGTTCCGTCAAATCCACAATAGTTGTCTTCTAAATGATAATAACTTTTACATACAGGACATTGTTTTACATTTTTGGTTTCAGTTGGTTGATAAGTTTTCCCTGAACTTAAATCATATTCCAATCCTGCGTAAATACCTTTTTGATTTGAGAACAATGCTGAAAAATTAAATCTTATATAATCTGTAAGATTAAAGATAGAACCTAATTTTATATTTATTTTATTTTCGTTTTGTAAATTAAAATCTCCTTCAAATGAATCTTTTAAATATCCTATCGAAATATACGGTTCAATAAAATCTAAAAACAAATATGAACTTATTAAATCAACCGATAATGTTCTTTGTATTAAATGAGTATTTGCAAGATTAGGAATATTTTTAAAATCAGTCAATAAATATTTTATATTATAAACGATATTAAAATTATCAAAATTTAAAATTCTTTTACCGGATATTGATAATCCGTAAGTCAAATGATAATCATAAGTTAATCTTGCAAAATTTTTATCATCTATAACGCAATCAGAAACGCCTAAAATAATACTCGACTTGAAATATTTAAAATAATCATAAACAATAAAATTCAAATTTTTAGTCTGTTCGCCAATAATATTATTTTGAATTTTTATTTCTGATAATGATAATAATTCTGTTTTAATTGAAAAAGCATAAGAATATACTATATTAAGCGCATTAAATAAAAACATAAACAAAATTATTTTCATAATGACATCTACAAAAAATTATTTATTCAAATTTAGTCCTAAAACCTGCTCTGGTTGTAGTTGATTAGTTATTGTTCCATCGCCTAATTCGTGGTAATAATTTGAACCCTGATATCAAGCATTACCATCATTTTTTTATCAAACTATGTTCCACAGCCATATTATTTTGAACATATTATTAATATTGGGGACTTGAAAAGTTTACATTTCTATTGTGCAATCAATGACATTGACCACTCCATTTCCTATATATATTTTTTTGTCAATTATTAATATATAACACTATTTTCCTCTATTTTCCTATTTTCTTCTATTTGTCTCATTATTCAAATAAAATTTGAATTGGTACAGGCACAGATTCATCTACAGAGGAAGAACCATCTCCAAGTGCACCGTCTCTATTTCTTCCCCAAGTCCAAAATGTTCCGTTTTGTTTTAAAGCTACAGCATGTGAATTTCCCGCCGAAATATAGATTATATTTGTTAAATTTAAAACTTGTGTCGGAAGATTTCTATCAATACCATCATTAAAATCTGGATTTTCGCCACCAAAAACGCCATTACCAAGTTGACCAAAATAATTCCAACCCCATGACCAAACAGTTCCATCATCTTTCAATGCTATAGTGAAATCCCCCCCTGCCGAAATAGCGACTACATTTGTTAAAAAATTTTCTCCGTCTTGGTCTTTTACTTGTACAGGCGTTAATCTTTCTACTGTATCTCCACAACCAAGTTGACCATAATAATTACAACCCCAAGTCCAAACACTACCGTCATCTTTCAACGCTACGGAGTGAGAATAGCCTGAAGAAACAGCTACTACATCTGTTAAAAAACCTATTCCATCTGAGTTAATCACACGAACAGGTGTTGGTCTATTAGTTGTAGTACCGTCACCAAGCGTTCCTGGGTTAGAACCCCATGCCCAGACAGTACTATCATCTTTCAATGCCAAAATATAATATTGTCCTGCTGAGATAGCGATTACATTTGTTAAAAAATCTATCCCATTTTCTCCTTTAACTTGAACTGGCGTAAGCCTATTCGTATAAGTTCCATCCCCCAAATTTCCAGAATTCCATCCCCAAGTCCAAACAGTTCCATCCTGTTTTAACGCTGTCGAAAATTGGGTTCCAGCCGAAACAGCTATTATATTAGTTAAATAAGAAACCTGTGTATAAGTGTTTCTGTCTGTAGTGCTACCATCACCAAGTTGACCTGCCTGATTATTGCCGGCTGCCCAAACTGTACCATTTTCTTTTAATATTAAAGTATGATCTCTTCCTGAAGATATGTCTACTATCTCTAATAAATTAGAATTTTTAAATGGTAAATATATATTGCTTCCGGGAATTCCAAACACTGCATAATAGCTCCCCCCCCACATCCAAACATCTCCATCCAATGTCAACATTAATGTAAAATCAGCTCCGGCTGAAATTTTTTTTACACTTTTTTGATTTTCTATTTCCCACTCAAAAATAATCTGACCATTTGAATTATAACTAATTAAAATATTTGTATCATCACTCCAATTTCCGTAAACTATTGTATCAAAATTATAGGCATTTGAAATATTATTTGTCGTTGCAATATTTCTTAAACCACGAACTTTAAAATAGTATGTTCCAGTATCGTGATTAGTTAAAATGTAAAATGTATCAGTTCCTTGATATAAAGTATTAAATGAAACAAATAAACTATCGGATGATTCAATAACCTGATAAGAATCAGCTTTTGTAACTGATGACCAGTTTATTTGAATACTATTAGTTCCTGAAGATGTAACCGAAAAAATCATCGGAATTTCTGTTATTGTTTTATACATCCGAACCAATATATTTGTTGTCTGATTTGCATTAAAAACAACATTATAATTATAACCTTTATATAATATTGTATTATCAGCAGCTAATGCTTCAGCATAAACAATTCTATCATTTCCAATCGGCACTAACGGAAAAACCGCAGAATCGCTGCTTGCGGAAAATGTTTCAGTAATTGAAGACATCCCACTACCCGATATAGTTATTTTTATTGTATTGACACCTGCTGGCGCTGCATACGATGGCGCATAATTAGGCGACTGCTGATTTCCTTCTGTCCATTGCAATGCCATAGAAAACTTTGTTGTTTCAAGTGAATTATTATCAATATTATTACTATTTTGTCCGCAAGAAATAAATAATAATCCAATTAAAAAAATAAATAAAAAAAGTTTTGTTTTCATTCGAAAACCTCCTAAAAAAATTTTACCAAATTATTATTGCCGAACCGTATTCCGGCGCATTGACGGATTTTATTTCACTCCAACCGCTTTCTATTCCCGCTGTTTTTGATTTTATACGATAATAATAATTTCCCGATGGTTTATTACTGAAAATTATATTATTTGTATATACCTCATATTCATTCAATAGAACACTAAAAT
>DAINAU010000291.1:0-3419 GCA_036733285.1 bacterium | reverse complement strand
AGTAAGAATATAGTTATTGTCGCCGAATTTAACAACATATATATAGGGCTTCTTGTTCACGAAGTCGTTCAGATACACAGGATATCGTGGCAGCGGATATTGCCGGCTCCAAAAATGACTGCGGCTCCGGAATCTGATTTAATCATTGGCGTAGTAAAACTTGACAACGACGATTCTCTTGTAATCCTTGATTTTGAAAGGATTGTGAACGAGATAAATCCGGTTACGGACGCGGAAGTCGGGAACGTTAAAACCGACGAAGTCGCGAAAGCGATTCATCAAAAACACCACATCCTTCTTGCGGACGATTCGAAAATCGTCAGAAAGCAAATGAATGATTTATTGTCAAAACTCGGATTTACCACTACGATGAAAGAAAACGGAGAAGAAGCGTTACGAGAATTGTTAAGACTGAAAGACGAATGCGAAAAAGAAAACGTTTCCATAAGAACCAAAGTGTCTTTCATAATAACCGATATTGAAATGCCTCAAATGGACGGTTATACTTTGACAAACAAGGTTAAATCGGATCCGGTATTATCAAAAATACCTGTGATTATGCACACTTCGTTAAGCGGCGACAACGTCAAATTGAAAGGCAAGGAAGTCGGCGCCGACGAATACATCACAAAATTTTCCGTAGAACACATTAAAGAAACCCTTCAGAAAGTTTTGAATAATTATTAATTAAAAATTGTAATTTGATTTTAGAAAAATGATAAGTTTAACAGATAAATATTCTTTAATTTACGATATTAAAAACGTATTGAATTTAATATTAACCACGATTATTTCCGATTTAAAAGCGGATATCGGTTCGATAATGCTTGTCGACGAAGATAAGAAAGAGCTTGTCATAGTTGAATCTATAGGATTATCGTTTGATTCGATTCTAAATATTTCTTTTAAATGCGAAGAAGGCGTAGCTGGCAAATGTTTTTCAAAGAAACAGCCGATTATTATCAACAACGCCGCTAATCATAATGAATTTAAAAATTTCAGATTTCAAAGAGAAAATATCGCTTCGATAGTTTCTTTTCCAATCATAGACAATGGAGAAGCGCTTGCGGTAATAAATGTTTCTTCAAGCAAAGTCAATAATTTCAACGAATCCACTCTGTCGTATTTGACAAATTACGCGGCTCTGATTCTTAACGCTATAAAAAATCTTAAATTCAGCAATTCTTCGGTTTCATTGAATTTTATCGACGAAAACACGGGTTTATACAATTATTCTTTTTTTATTGAAAACTTGAAACGCGAGCTCGACAGATCCGAACGTTATAACGAAATCTTTTCCTTGATACTGATAAAAATAAATAATTTTGCCGATATTGTAAAAAAATGGGACGATGATAAATTGAAACAGGCGCTCAAATATTTCGCCGCTTTTCTGAAAAATACTTCAAGACGCGTTGATATTTGTTCAATGTATGATATAAATCTTTTTGCGGTTATCACTCCGGAAACCGGCAAAGGCGGATGTCTGAAAAAAGTGGAACGCTTATACGCAAACGTGAAGAACGGCAAGTATTATTCGGAAAACCTTCAGAATATGCCTTTGCTTGAAATATCCTGCGCAATATCAAGCTATCCTGAAGACGGAAAAAAATCAAACGATATTCTCGAACATTGTTTGTCTCAGCTTTAATAAAATATGCCGAAAAATTCAGCGTCTATATTAACGTCCGCCATTCTTTTATTTTTAATAATAGCCGCCGCTGTCAACGTCAGATTATATTCCCTTGAAAAAAACGAGCTTATACTTGAAGGCGACGAATCTATTGTCGCTTTAATGGCAAAACATATTCTTGAAAAAAAATCCGCGCCGGTTTTTGTCTACGGTCAGGATTATATGGGAAGTTTTGAAGCGTATACGGTTTCGATATTATTCTCGGTTTTCGGACAGTCGGTGAAAACAGTTAAAACCGCTCCGTTGCTATATTCTTTAATCGCAGCCGTTTTTTTATTGGTTCTATTAAAAAAAGAATTCGGCGCAACCGCCGCGGTTTTAAGCGTTTTGCTATACGCCGTTCCTCCTTATTTGCTTGTAAAGTGGAGTTTGTCGCCCACAGGCGGACACATAGAAAATTTATTGTTTTCTATAATAATTTTGTTGTTTGTCTATAAATATTTTAGTTCTGAAAACATTATATATATTCCAGTAATTTCGTTTTTAAGCGGACTCGCGTTTTGGATAAATCCTTTTTCAATTTTTTTAACTGTTCCTTTTGCCGTAATTCTTTTTTTTTCATTAAAAAAAAATATTAAAAAATTGATTTTAATTATTTTTTTATTTGTAATTTTTTTCTGCGCGGGTTCGTTGCCTTTGATAATTTATAATATAAAAAATAACGGAATCACATTTTTAAAACTTGGAGGTTTTTTTCTCGGGGTGTCCGGTTCCGCTTATAAACCCGGAACTAATATAATTCAATTGTTTTTCGCAAAATTATTTTCGATGGTTATAATTTTTCCTAAAGGTCTTTTTTTTCTTATGCGGAATATAATACAGAACCTCGGCAATTTTTATTTTGACGGAGTAGTTTATTTGGCGGGCATGATATATTTTGCGATTTCTGAAATCAAATCTAAAAATAAATTCTATTTGACGCTTATCGCTTATTTTTTATTAATCACTTTGGTTTTCAGCGTCAGCAGCCGCTCAAACAGAGACAGATATTTGATAATTTATTATCCTATTATTTTTTGGTCTGCGGCTTATGTTTTAAAAAAATTTATTGTATGTTGTCAAAATAGAAAAAGCGTTTTTTGCGTAGCGATGACCGCGGCGTTTTTTTTTCTTATACTTACGGGCAATGCGTATGAAATTATAAAAAATAATAAATCTGAAGAAATCGCCGGATTTTACGATAAAATCCGGATTACTTCGGATTACTTGAAAAGCAATCAAATAAAATATGTTTTTGCCGATATGTATATAGCGTATCCTTTGATTTTTTTAACCGGAGAAGAAATTATATGCTCTCCATACGCGGGTTTTTATAACGAAGACAGAATAAAAGCGTATACCGAATCGGTTTTGGCAAACCGGGGTTCGACCTATATTTTTCTTAATAATTCATGGAGCGAACAAATGATTGAAAACAAACTAAAATCTTTGAAAAAAAATTACGTTAAGCATAACGTTTATGATTACGGCATAATAACGCTTCAGGATTATATAAGTCCAGATTCGCTTGATTTGCCCAAACGTTTTAAAAAACGCAAATAGTTTTTTATCCCGAAAACTTCGGGTTTTTAGAAGTTTAACAAGCATACTTCTATGTTTTAAAAAACTTCACTTAACGTTTAATACGCTATCCGGGTTTATATACAAAGAGAATTTCCGGAAAAAGAAAAGTTTAAAATTTGAAGCAAATACATTTTTTTATCTATTGTAATTAGTTTTATAGGAG
>DAINAU010000290.1:0-3474 GCA_036733285.1 bacterium | reverse complement strand
AATATGCTTTGTCTTGGGGCAAGCGTGCTTGCCGCTCCAAAAGCCAAATTAATATTAAAGACATGGCTCGACACTCCATACGCCGGAGGCAGACATCAGAAGAGAATTGATAAAATAACCGATATTGAATCTAAGTTTATGATACGTTTATAAAAGAATAATTTCTAATTATTAATAAATTATCGAATTTTCATACTGAAAATTTTTCATATAAACTTTAGATAATCCAAAACATTTATAAAATAATTTATTTTTACGGAGAGATAGAATAATGGAAATAACAAATGATAGAAGGAAAATTTCCAGATTTAATATGCTTGTTGGAACCAATGTATACTACAATGACAGAATAATAGCCGGTATAATTGAAAATATGAGCGACGAGGGACTTATGTTTTCGTCGAAAGACGATAAACTTAATCAAGGCGATAAAATTGAAATGGTATTAATCAACATTTCCACGGAAAGAATAATTGCAGAGATTCTTGAAAAAAATATTTTCGAGAACAATCAGACTATTTATAATTGCCGGATAGCAAGAATATCCGAAGAGCTGAAGAATATGGTAATTCCTTCGGAAATAAGCAAAGTGGAGGATTATTTTTTAAGAAGCGTAGAGCTTGCCATTGAAAAAGTATTCACTAAATTTTTAAAGAAATTCAATATAAGATTTCACAGTTGCGTTATTCTCGAACCGGAAGCTGTAAAACTTGATTTATCGTCCGCGTTGATATTTTATAAGAATTTTAAAGGGTGCGCAATATTATCGATGGACGATCAACTTGTTGAAAAAATAATGGAAATAATGGGTTTGAGCAAAATGAAAATGGAACGGTCGAAGATAGTTCAGGAGACTTTAAAAGAATTTTCAAATATGATATTTGGAAATACCGCGACGCATATGTCAGAGGTATATAATGTTGAAACCAACATTTCAGTGCCTGTAATTTTAGAAAATAGAAATTTTGACAAGAAAAAATACAATTTTCTTCAGTCTGAATTTTTAATATCGGTCGACGATAACGATTATAAAGCCGATATAACATTTTTAATTAATTAATCAGCCGTAAAAAATAATCGGACGCGAAAAAAATAAGGATAAATCTTTTTATGAAAAAAAAATATACGTTAATATTTTTTATGTCAATTTGTTTGTTTTATTTAATTCAGGGTTGCAGCAATAAAAATGAATCTTCAATTGAAAATATAGGACAAAATACGCAGCCGGCGGAAGAAGCAAAATCAAATGATAAAATATTAGTCGGATTATCTCTGCCGACTTTGCGGGAAGAACGGTGGCGTAAAGATAAAGAGATTATAGAAAGCGAATCGTTGAAATCGGGAATAGAATTGATTTCATGCGTTGCCGACAACGACTCCGTCAAACAGGAAGAACAATGTTTGGAAATGATAGCGAAGGGCGTTTCAGTATTAATCCTCGCTCCGCGCGACGCCGATAAAGCGGCTAATATTGTTGCGACAGCTAAAGAAAAAGGAGTAAAAGTAATTTCATACGACAGACTGGTATTAAACGCGGATATTGATTTATATATTTCATTTGACAATATTAAAGTCGGAGAATTACAGGGAAAATATTTGACAAAAAAAGTTTCAAAAGGAAACTATATTATTTTAAGCGGAGCGCCGACTGATAATAATTCGAAAATGTATAAAGAAGGAGCGATGAAATTTATATCGCCGCTTGTTGAAAATAAGCAAATAAATATAATAGAAGAAAAAGATATAGAAGACTGGAAACCGGAAGAAGCGAAAAAAATAGTGAAAAGCGTTTTAAAATCCCGCAAAAATAATGTTGACGCAATACTTGCCCCAAACGATTTAACTGCGGGCGGATGTATCGAAGCGATTGCGGAAAAAAAACTTGAAGGCAAAATCGCAGTAACGGGTCAGGACGCAGAACTTGCGGCGGTTAAAAGAATTTTTAAGGGAACTCAATCTATGACTGTTTTTAAAGACACAAGAATTCTTGCGTCAAAAGCGGTAGAGTTTTCAAAAAAAATAGCGTTAGGCGAAGGATTAATCAATTTAACCAAAGTCAATAACGGTAAAAAAGAGGTTGTATCTTTTTTATTTGAACCGATTATGGTTGATAAAGACAACGCCGACACAGTTTTAATTCAAAGCGGATATTTGAAAAAAGAAGACGTTTATTCAAATTAACAATATTTGTTTATAGAACGGAGATATTATGTCGAATATAACTTTAGACGAAGTAAAAAAAGTTGCAAAACTCGGCAGATTGAGAATTAGGGACGGCGAAGCGGAAAAATTCAGGACGCAATTGAATTCAATTCTTGAATACGCTTCAAAACTAAATGAAATCGACACAACATCCGTTGAACCCACATCGCATTCAATACCGATGAAAAATGTATTTCGAGAAGACGAACCCGTTGAATCTTTTGAAAGAGAATTAATAACTTCTAACGCTCCTCAGCCCGAACGCGGTTTTTATAAAGTTCCTAAAATAATCGAATAGTATGTCAAACAGAGTTGAAAGAATAAAATACTCCGAATCAATTAGGGTAAATAACGTTTGCCTCATAGTAGAAAACATCTGGTATGATCATAACATAAGCGCGATATTCAGAACCGCTGAATGTTCGGGTTTGAAAAAAATTATAGTTGCCGGCGTTATAAGCAAAAAAAAAATCAGACACCATCATATTGATTTTAAATGCGGAGAATATTTAAATATTCAATACATTGATTCAATAGAAGAAGCCGTTGAAAAAGTAAAAAATGACGGATATAAAGTTTACGCCACATATATGAGCGACGACGCCAAACCTATCTGGAAAGCGGAATTCAAAGGAAAAACCGCGGTAGTAATGGGAACGGAAAAAACCGGAATCACGCAAAACGCGCTTAAAATGTGCGATGAGAAAGTCTGGATACCCACGTCAGGCTTAACAAGATCCCTGAATGTTTCGGTATCCGCCGGAATAATCATATACGAAATTTTGCGTCAGAAACGATTTGCGTATAATGAAATTACTTCTGAAATGACAGCTCCATTTATGAAATTTCCCGGAGAGCGGGAATAAAAGCTTACATGCCTGCTTTTTTAAATTTTTTTTTCTTTGAAAAATCCATTTACAATTGCTTTTTATGTTTCAATTAATTTGAATAAGCTTGGAACTTTAATAAGTTTTTTGTTACTCATATAACAAGATAATTAAACCCTAAAATTCGGCTTAATATAATATTCGAAAATCGTTTCACGATTACTTTAACTTTTTAAAAGCGGAAGATTAAAAAAAAGCGCCAAGACACTGTAATTTATATAGGTTTCAAAGCGCTTCAAAAAATATTTTTGCGAAACAGATCTGGCTTCGCCGGTAAGTCCGAACTCGCCGATAAAAACGTTTTTAACCCATCTTTCGCAAAACAAAAACTAACGTCTTTATAATCAAGACGTTAATTTTTCATTTGGCGCTTTTTTTTTACATT
>DAINAU010000289.1:0-3476 GCA_036733285.1 bacterium | reverse complement strand
GATTTCGACAGAGTGTTGTCGATGATGAGGGAAAGGTTGAAAGCCAATCCTGCAATAATTAATTTTCCGAGCGGGACTGAAGAAAATTTTAAAGGCGTAATAGACGTAGTGAGTATGAAAGCGTATTATTGGGACGAAGCATCTTTAGGTGTTAATATTGTTGAGAAGGATATACCGGCAGAACATAAAGATCAAGCGTTTAGATTGAGGAGCCGTTTAATAGAGCAGGTTTCGGATTATGACGACGAAATACTGAACTGTTATCTTGAAAACAAGGAAATAAGCGAAGAATTATTTGAAAGCGGAATTAGAAAAGCTACATTGCAGAATGGAATTGTTCCGGTATTCAGCGGATCGTCGCTGAAGAATAAAGGCATTCAGCGCGTTTTAGACGGAATAGTAAAATATTTACCGAGTCCGGCAGACATTCCGGATATAGAGGGACACGACGCCGCGGACATAGATAAAAAAATAACGAGAAAACCGGACGAAAAAGAGCCTTTTACCGCGTTGATTTTCAAGGTAGTTAACGATTCTTTTTTCGGAAAACTGATTTATATCAGAGTATATTCGGGAAAAGCCGCCGTAGGCGATCAAATAACGAACGTAAATCAGAACAAAAAAGTCAGGATTGGAAAGATACTGATGATGCACGCGAATAAACGCGAAGAAATAAAAGAATGTTCGGCGGGAGAGATAGTAGCCCTGGCGAGTAATTGTAAAATGTTCACCGGCGAAACGCTAACGGAAAAAGGATATGAAGTTTATCTTGAAAAAATGACGTTTCCGGAAACGGTGGCGGCGATAGCGGTTGAAGCGAAAACAGTAGCCGAGCATGATAAACTTTTGGAATCGCTGGAAAAATTAAGCGACGAAGACCCAACGTTTAAAACAAAATATAGTCAGGAAAGCGGTCAAATAATAATACAAGGGATGGGCGAGCTTCATCTTGATATAATAATAGACAGATTGAAGCGCGAATTTAAAATACAAGTAAATGTCGGGAAACCGACGGTAACATATAAAGAAACCGTAACCAAAGCGGCTACGGAAGAAGGAAAATTCTCAAAACAGATAAATGGAAAAAATCAGTTCGGACACGCTGTCATAACAGTAAGCCCGAACCAGAATAAAGGAATAGAATTTCAAACAAAAATAGATGCAAAAATATTACCTCAGCAGTATATTGACGCAATTAAAAGCTGCATATTAAATAACGGCGACAGCGGACCCTACGCAGGATTTAGAATAGAAGACATAAAAATAACGCTTGAAAACAGCAGGTATGTTGAAAACGAATCAAGCGAAGCGGGTTATTCAGCCGCAGCGTCTCAGGCATTTAACGGGGCGTTCAATAAAGGAAATCCAGTATTGCTTGAACCGATGATGAAAGTAGATATAATGTCTCCGGATCAATATGTGGGAGATATAATTTCAGATATAAACAGAAGACGCGGCTCGATATTAAACATAATTGATAAATTTAACGGGAAGACAATCGAAGCGGAAACGCCGTTGTCCGAGATGTTCGGATACGCGACGGATATACGTTCGATAACGCAGGGGAGAGCGTCTTATTCGATGCAGTTTGACAGGTATGAAAAACTGCCGGAAGAAATTTCAAAAAAAATAGTTGAAATTTTTTAAAAGTAAAGTATAATAAACCGCTTTTGAGTTTGAAAGCAGAAAAAATAGAATTTTTGATATGTAATATAAAGAATAAAAAGGAGAGTGATTTAAAATGGCAAAAGAAAAATTTTCGAGAACAAAAACTCATGTGAATGTCGGGACAATCGGACATATCAGTCATGGAAAATCAACGTTAACGGCGGCAATAACAAAAGTATTGGCTGAAAAAGGGTTAGCCGAATACAAATCATACGCCGACGTGAGTATCGCTTCCGGTTCAAGAAAGATGGATACGAAAGACGCCGCGAAAAAAATAGTTACAATCGCAACGTCGCACGTTGAATATTCTTCGGACAAACGGCATTACGCTCATATAGATTGCCCGGGACATGCGGATTATATAAAAAACATGATAACTGGCGCCGCTCAGATGGACGGAGCGATAATAGTTGTAGCGGCGGACGATTCCGTAATGCAGCAAACAAAAGAACACATCCTTCTTGCAAGACAGGTAGGCGTTCCTTATCTGGTTGTATATTTAAATAAAATCGACGTTGTTGAAGATCCCGAATTGATAGACCTTGTAGAAGAAGAAGTAAGAGAAACATTGACAAAATATGAATTTCCAGGGGACAAAGTACCGGTTGTTAGAGGTTCGGCTTTTAAAGCATTAATGGGCGATAAATCGGACGCTGGCGAAGGTTCGATAATAAAATTGATTGAAGCGCTTGATTCTTACATTCCTGATCCAACGCGCGAAGTAGATAAACCTTTCTTACTCTCGATAGAAGACGTATTCACGATAAGCGGACGCGGAACGGTTGTAACCGGAAGAGTTGAACGCGGCAAGATAAAAGTCGGCGATAAAGTGGAAATAGTCGGATTCGGCGACACAAGGGAAACAGTTGCGACCGGACTTGAAATGTTCAGAAAAGAGCTTGAATTTGCGCAAGCAGGCGATAATGTTGGCGCGTTATTGCGCGGAATTGATAAAACGTCCGTAGAAAGAGGAATGGTTTTAGCAGCTCCGAAATCAATAACCCCGCATAAAAAATTCAAATGCACGGTTTATATATTGAGCAAAGAAGAAGGCGGAAGACACACCCCGTTCTTTAAAAATTACAGACCTCAGTTTTATTTCAGAACCACCGACGTTACAGGCATAGTCGAGCTTCCGGAAGGAGCCGAAATGGTAATGCCGGGAGATAATACGGCTTTATCGGTATCCCTAATTTCATCGGTAGCAATGGAAAAAGAAATGAGATTTGCCATTAGAGAAGGCGGAAAAACGGTTGGCGCCGGAGTTATAACGGAAATAATTGAATAAGCGATAAAAAGAATATTGCGGAAGCAATCATAATCGAAAGTTGACTTCCGCAATTTTTTTTCAGGGAGAAAAAAATTTATGGCAAAAGATAAAATTAGAATTAAGTTGAAAGCGTTTGATCATAAACTGCTTGACAAATCGACAAAAGAAATAATAAACACGGCGAAACGGACGGGAGCAAACGTTATAGGACCGATACCGCTACCGACAAAAATAAGCAAGTTCACAGTATTAAGATCGCCGCATGTCGATAAAAAATCAAGGGAACAATTCGAAATTAGAACGCACAAAAGATTTCTTGATATAATGAATCCGAGCAAAGACACAATATCAAAGTTAAGCAAACTGAATTTGCCGGCGGGCGTCGACATAGAAGTCAAATTGTAAAATAACGTCCAAAAAGTCGAGCGAACGTAAAAGCGCATAAAAAATTGAAACGACGAAGTTATGATGTTTAATCGTAGGAGGAGATGGTATGATAAATAAAATATAGCGCGGGTTAACTTCGCGAAGTAAAATA
>DAINAU010000288.1:0-3553 GCA_036733285.1 bacterium | reverse complement strand
TCTTATTTATTTTTAATGACTTAGCTGATTTGACTTCTGGTTATGTGAATTTAGACCTTTCCCGTCTTTTTTTTTGTCAATGTATTTTCTGTTCGATTTTCAGATTTTAACTTTTTTTTATGCGGACATTTTATAATCCGCTTCATTATTCTTTTTGGTTTCTTCGGTTATTATTATTTCTCCAAGCGTCTGTAAATTTCTCGCCATAATACTAAAATAAGTATTTTCCGGAAAACAATCTACATATATTTTTTTAATTATTTTATAAAATCTTTTGGGGAATTTTTCAGCCTTGCTTATTTTGACTTTTTTGCCCCGCTGATATTTTATTAATCTTTTTGCTTTTTGATGGGTTCATTATTTAATTCTGGAAAAAAAGATATTTTTTATTGACACGCTAATTTTTTTGTGTCATAATCAAGCGTTTGTTTATTAAAAAAAGCGTTACTTATTCAGGTCTATTTATAAAAATAACTGAATAGAAAAAATAATTGAATCAACGAACTAATTTCAGCAAGGAAAAGATTTATGAAACGCAATAAAACGGCGGTAAATTTCGCGTCATTAGCAATAATAATCATAATTTTATGTTTCTTGGAGAGCAATGTTTATTCCACAGTTAAAAAAGACTCGGGCAAATCCGCTATAAAACCCAAAGCTCAAACCAACGATTCTGAAAAGAAAATATCGCTTGATTTCGACAATATGGATTTAAGAGATTTAGTTCTTTATTTAAACGAATACGCTAAAATAAATTATATTTTGCCGGCGAATTTAACCGGAAAAATAAGCGTAGTATCGCCTGAAAAAATTCCTGTTTCAATGATTCCGGACGTTTTGGAAACATTGCTTAATATGAACGGTTTTGCCACGTCATTAAACGATAGTTATACAATGATAGTTCCTATTTCATCCGCAAAAACAGAGCCTGACAAAATTATAAAACTAAACGATACCGCGCCGTTAACCAATAAAGTAGTTTTAAAAATTATAGAACCCAAATACGCCGCCGCGGCTGTTATTGCAAACACAATACGCCAGATTATAACATCGGATATAAGAATTGTCGTTGATAATTCGATGAATCGTTTGTTTATAACCGGATACGGTCCATTGATAAAAAAATTTGTTGATTTGATAGAGATTATGGATGTTCCCGACGTTGAAAGTAAAATACTCGTATATAAAATAAAAAATAATCTCGCGGCTACAATAGCGACAAAAGCCGCTCAAATTCTCACGGCTTTAAATTCGCAAAAAGGAATTACGGCGCCTTTTCAGATTATAGCCGATGAATTTTCAAATAAAATAGTCGTAGTGTCGTTAAGTTTGAATATTGAATATCTTGAATCCCTGTTTTCTCAGCTTGATAACGCCGACGATATCGGAACAAATATGCGGATGTTTTTTTTTGAGAACATAGGCGTTAAAAACTCGGCGGCTAACCTTGCCGGAGCCCTTAAAGTCAATCCTAAATATGTCAACCATTTACGGTTGACATATTTTTATGAAGATATCGAACAGAACGCGCTGCTTGTTTCGTCGTCGTCTCCGGAAATTTTCGAGTATATTGAAAACTATTTGAAAACCGTCGATATAAAAGGCAAATATAAAAAACCGACGATAAAGGTTTTTCCAATTAAATTCGGCGACGCAGAATCGATTGCGGCGAATATAAAAAAATTATTGCCGCTTACAGACCCTTCTTTTAATGAAAAATTTAAGTTGACAAATATTATTCCGGACAACCGCAATCCTTCGATAATCGTTTCTTCAAATTTCGAGGAAATCATTAATCATATCGGAGAGATAATATCCGAACTCGACAAGGAATCCAATATCCAAAAATCCAACATCCACATATATAAACTTCAAAATGCGAATGCGCAGAACGTGGCAGAGGTAATGTCAAAACTAACATTTACGGATAATTCAAAACTAACTCAAGCCGGAACGCCTGTAACCGTAAATGTTCCTGTAACTTTTGATAAATCAACAAATTCGGTTGTTTTCACTTGTTCGGACGAACAGTATTCTCAGATAAAAAAGATAATAGAGGATTTTGACAAGGAAAAGGCTCAAATTCTGATAAACGTGATTATCGCTGAAATAAGCGTTGAGGATTTGGAAAAGATAGGAGTGGAATGGCAAGCCGGCGACATACTCAATAAAGATTACGCCGGAGGCGCAAGCCAGAATTTTAATATGATAGACGCGTCCGTATTAAAAGACAATAAACTAACTGACGCGGCTAAAATGCTTCCCGGATTCAGCGTGGGAGTATTGAATCTAAGCAATCCCGATATGGGAGCCGTTATAAATATGTTCAAACAAAAAACCGATTTCAACGTTTTGTCGTCTCCAAAATTATTAACCGAAGACAATAACGAGGCGAGTATAAACATTGGTCAAAAGGTTCCGTTTATAACCAATTCGAGAGTTACGGACAACGACGCGACAATTTATTCTTATCAATACCAGGACGTCGGGATAATTTTAAAAATTACGCCTCATGTAAGCAATTCAAAAAAAATAACGCTCGATATAAATCAGGAAGTTAAAAATCTTCTTGAAAAGGCGGTTTTTGACGCGCCTCTTGTATCGACGCGGGAATTAAAAACCAAAATAACCGTTGAAAATAAAAAAGTGATAATTATCGGCGGCTTGATAAGTTCCACAAAAAACAAGACAAAATACGCCATACCGCTTATTAGCAAACTTCCGCTTATAGGAAAATTGTTTCAGCGCAACGACGATAAAGAAAGCAAGACGAATTTATTAATCATAATATCGCCTGAAATAATCGAATATGGAAATATTGAAAAAATATCTCCGCCTGAAAAGGATTTTGAACTTTTTGAAAAAAACATAAAAATTATCGAGAAAGATTTGAAATTCAAATGATACGCAATTCCGAATTTATTGAAAAACTTGATAAAAATTTTGTTAAGGAAAACCTTGTATTTCCCTATGATTTTGACGAGACCGGAAACGTAATCAAGATAGCCGTTCCTTCTGAAAATAAAATATTGATAGCGGAAAACCTTTCGAGATATTTCGATAAACCTATAGAAACCAAAATCTTTCCCGCGGAAATACTTGATAAAACCATAGACGAATATTACATTGAACAATTCGGCGAGGAAGAAGAGCGGAAAAAAGGCGAAGACTCCGTAGAGGAGAAAAATTTTAAGATAACCTCGGAGATAAAAAAAACCGATTTGCTTTATGAAACCGGAATTGAAGAACCCGCTATAAGACTCGCGAACAAATTAATAATAAACGCTTTGCTCGAGAACGCCACGGATATTCATATTGAACCTGCGGAAGAAAATGTGATGGCGAGATATAGAATAGTCGGAGTTTTATATCAAAAAAAAATCATAAGCAAACAAATGCAGGCGAGTTTGACCGCGCGCATAAAAATACTTTCCAACCTTGACATATCGGAATCGCGCCTGCCGCAGGACGGCAGTTTTCAAGTGTCTTTTGCAGGAAAAACAATTGATTTCAGAGTCTCCACGATACCGGTAAATCACGGCGAAAGAATCGT
>DAINAU010000287.1:0-3591 GCA_036733285.1 bacterium | reverse complement strand
AATGAAAATCAAGACATATTGAATAAACTCAAAAATCAGATTGCCAATGTTTTACAGTGCAGAAATAACGAGGAACGCAAACTAATATATAATCATTGCTTTAAATTACAACACGAACGCTTTAAACCGATATATGATTGTATGCGTGTAAAAAAAGAATATGCAGAAAATATAATCAATCAATTTTCAATCGGCAGGGATGACTTTAAACTTGCTACGCTTGATAATTTGTTTTTTTCGGGAATATTTTTAACCGAGCCGGACATAAAACTTGACATTAAACAGCCAGAAATCGAAAATATTCAGGATGTATCTGCGGTGAACACAACAGAAAATAATTTGAATTTTAATAAACAGAAAAATACAATTAATTTGAGAAATTTTGAATTAGACAAATGGAAAAATTTAATTATAACATTATTAGACGATAGACGAATAGATATTTATATTAATAAAAAGCCACACACACAATATACAGCGAATTATGAAGAACTGGGTTTTAAAATGAAAAAAAGTAATAAACCTATTTTGTCTTGGTATCTTTTTTATTTGTTTAAAAAAAATCAGGCATTATCATTAAATATAATTGACGAACTAAATAAAAAAAATTTAATTGATAATTCTATAAATTATTTAACATTAAGAGATAATTTAAAACAATATATCAAAGATTTTAAAAAAAAATTAAATCAAATATTTATATGCAAAGATGAATTTGAACCTATAAGTTATGATAAAAAAACAAAAAAATATCTATTGAATTTTAAAATTCAATGACTTTGATGTTTTTTTCATACTTCTAATAAAAATCTATAATCCCTTCCAACTATTTTATAAAATCTTAAAAAGCATTTTTTCACTTCAAAGTAAAAATTTCAAATTTTTACCGATAAATAAGTCATTGAAAAATAACGATTTAGTTTATTTTAGGGTAAAAATTTGAAAGTAAAGCAAAATTTTGCCGGTTAAGGTTAATGAAACTTTAAAAGGCTGGTGATATAATGGACGGTTTAAAACCTATCTTATTCGACGAATCAGAAATTAAAATCAGGGAAATGTATTTAGTTGGAATTTTAAAAAGTAAAAAAATTGAACCGACTAAACTAATTAATCACGGCGGGCATACATACGCCGCTTATAAAAATAATTTAACTGTTCAATCTGCTTGCAATGCTTATTTAACGAATGGAAAAATTGAAATTGTAGTTAGGGATTTTATAGACGCAATGCGCGAAGCTAAAAAAATGTTAATGAATGGTGCAATCAATGGAAACCGTAAATCTTATTAACCGATTAAACAATCAATTAGTTTATTTGCCGCGCGAATATCGGCAAGCAGTAATAAACCATAAAATTAAATATTATTTATTCCGAACTACTGTCAAGCGATATAATTTGAATATGGAAACTGCGGATTTGTTTTTTATTCAATTATTAATTGCGGAGTATTACGCCGCAAACAAAAATCCTTTCAATATATCCAAAAAGTTTTTGAAAATTATTAATAATATTGGAGTTTATACCAATGAATAATTTTGAAATGGTAAAAAATCAAATAAATATTATCGACTATTTTAACAAATTAAATTTTCCGCTTATATCTTTGGGCGCTGAAAAATACCGTATAAATCCGTGTCCGATTTGTGAGCATAAAGATTGCTTTACGATAAACGCAAATAAACAATTATTCAAATGTTTTTCCTGCGGAACGGCGGGCGATATATTCACTTTTCAGGAAAAAAAATATAATATGTCAAAGATAGACGCTTTAAAAAGTATTGCCGATAATTTTAATATTCAATTAACAGAAATAAATAATAATTCAAATAAACAAGATTTATTTCAATTTGCAATTGAATATTATCATAATTGTTTATTAACTTCAACCGATAAAATAAAGATTAAAGATAAATATTATACGCCTTTGGAATATCAAATTGGAATCCGCAAACATACGCTTGAAACGCTTAAAAAGTTTAAAATTGGCTGGGCAGGCGGCGGGCTTGTAAAATATTTATTCGATAACAGATTTAAAGCGATTGATTTAAAACAATTAACCGGAGCGTTATTTTTAAATCCGCAAAACATTGTAAAAGACCGTTATTATAAATGTTTTGTTTATCCGTATTTTTATAACGGTATGCTTTGCAATATCAATTCTAAAAATCCGATAGAAAAAAAATCTTATAAATTTTCGGGTAAATTCGGCGGCGATGTTTTATTTTACAACCAGGACAGTTTAAAAAATAATACTCAAATACTAATTGTGGAAGGTGAAAATGATATTTTAAGTATTGTTGGAAAAACCGAATGGAAAAGCGGGCTTGTTGCTACTGGCGGATGTTTATCAGAAAACCAATTAAATAAAATTAAAGAATTGTCAACAACGAATAAAATTTATTTATGTTTTGATAATGACAACGCAGGAAAATCATATATTTATAAAATATTCAATAACTTAACCGAAACCATAAATAATATTTATGTTTGCAGTTTTTCAGGTTTTAAAGATATTGACGAATTGCTTTGTAATATTCAGGACACAAAAAGCGAATTTAACCGAATAATAGAAAAATCAAAATTAATAAAAGATTATTTTGAAACGCCGAGCAATATCGGCAAGCAGATTGATATAATAAAAGATGATAAAACGCTTTCAAGCGACGCAAAACTACGGAATATGTCAAAATTATTAATCAGTTATTTATCTAAAAACGGTAAATTTTTTCACAATTCGCGGGAGTTGTCTTTTTATTATTATTTCAATGATACTTGTAAAATATACGACATAGAAAAAATAAATTTTTCTATATTTTTGAATAATTTATTTATGTTTAATCCGTCAAAATTTGAATATAAATTTTTACTTGAAGATTTAAAAGTCAGGTGCGTATATCACGGTAAAGAAATAACAATTAACCGGAAACCGTTTTATTATAATGATACGATTAAACAATTATATATTTACAATTATGAGAATACTGTTTATAGATTAAACGGAAAAACTATTGATAAAATTAATAACGGTGATGACGATGTATATTTTTTATGCAGTGGCGACACTTTCAATATTTTAGACAATAACGAAATACCGGAGAGCGCCGACATTGACCGATTGTTTTTTGATTATATAAACTTTATTCCTACGGAAAACTCAACGCTAAACGCTATTGAACAAAAATTTTTATTTAAAATATATTTTTATTCGTTGTTTCTTCCAGAACTATTTAAGGCAAGACCGATAATTTGCTTTATAGGCGATAAGGGAGCGGGCAAAAGTTTTGCATTAAATTTAATTCCTATGCTTTTAACTGGTAAAAGCGAATTGTCAAATATAAACACTGAAAATGATTTTAATTCAATTTTAACAAATAATTATTTTTGTTTTATTGATAATATAGATGAAAATATCGGAAAAAATAAAACTTGGCTACTTGATAAAATTGCGTCAGTGTCAACGGGGATTGTTATTAAATTAAGAAAACTATACGCAAATTGTGAATTGATAGAGTTTAATCCGAATGTTTGGATCGGAATTACTTCCAGAACGACGGCGATTAATCGCGATGATATAGCCGACCGCTCTTTAAT
>DAINAU010000286.1:0-3691 GCA_036733285.1 bacterium | reverse complement strand
TCTATTTTTTTTCGCATTTCTTCAGTATGCGGCTCCGCGCCGAGAACAAATTTTTTCAGCATTGTGTCTTTCTTCGGGTCCACATTTAATTGTTGAAAATATGTAAAAAGATAAAACGCGTAGCTTGGAATAATGTGAGCCGCGGTAACGTTATAATTTTTAATCAATTCAATTTGCCTGTGTGAATTGCCGGAACTGGCGGGTATGACAAGCATTCCCATTCGTTCGGCTCCATAATGCAGACCGAGTCCGCCAGTGAATAAACCGTATCCCATCATATTCTGAAAAACGTCCGTATTCCGAAATCCCGCCATATATAACGAGCGCGCCACAAGATTCGTCCAAACGTTTAAATCGCGTTGAGTATGATAAATAACGGTGGATTGGCCTGTAGTCCCTGAAGAAGAATGAAGACGAACAATCAATGATTTATCCGCCGCCATAAATCCGTCCGGAAACTCGTTTCGCAAATCCTGTTTTACCGTAAAAGGTATTCGTTTCAAATCGTCGAGAGAAGTTATCGAATCCGAATTAATATTTTGCTCAGAAAAAATTTTTTTATAAAACCGGCAGTTGAACGCATGGTCAACCGCTTGTTTTAAAAGTCTAATCTGATATTTTTCAAGCTGACTTCTGTCTAATGTTTCAATATCTTTTTCCCAAAACACTTTTTATCTCCTAGCCGGATAAACCGAAAAAGCTAATAATCTTATGAAAATTATTTTTTCTTATAATCGCAAAAAATAAATTTTATAATATAAAGACGTCAAATACGGGCAAACCGGAATTTTTTTTCACCAATAAAACCGTTGAAACTAAATATAATTATTCAATACTTTAGTATAAGCTTCAACCGGTCTAAAACCAACAAGATTTTCGACCTCTTTTCCGTTTTTAAAAACTAATACGGCCGGAATTCCATTAATTTTATATTTCGCGGCAATATCCTGAGCGTTGTCGGTATTAACTTTGCAAATTTTTATTTTACCCTCGAAATTTTTAGCGAGCGTTTCTATAACAGGAGCGAGCATTCGGCAGGGTCCGCACCAGTCCGCATAAAAATCAACCAATGCCGTTCCATCGTAATTTTCAATTTCATTCGAAAAATTATTCGAATCAAGATATATTATCTGATTTGACATAATATAAACCTCCATTTCATTTTTTTTAATATAATTCTTAATTTAAATTTTGTCAAATTGTTTGTTAAAATAAATTATTATAAAAAAACACTTGAATTTTTAAAAGAAAAAAAGTATTTTTAATAATTCAATTAAATTTTTAGTTGGTAAAATAAATGAAAAAAAATTTTATAATTGTAGAATCTCCTACAAAAGCAAAAACGCTTAACAAATTTTTAAAAGGCGAATATCTCATTGAAGCTTCAATGGGTCATATAAGAGATTTGCCGTTAAAACGGCTTGGAGTCGCCATAGAGGGCGACAATTTTATTCCGGAATACGAATTGTCTCAACGGGGAAAAAAAATTGCCGATACGTTAAAACGCGAAGCCGCTAAATGCGACGTCATATTTCTTGCCACAGACCCGGATAGAGAAGGCGAAGCCATTGCCTGGCATTTATATGAAATATTAAAAAAAATCAACTCGAATATACTTAGAATTGAATTTCACGAAATCACAAAAAAAGCAATAACGCACGCTATCGACAACGCTTCTCATATTAATATCGACAGAGTCAACGCTCAGCAGGCGAGAAGAATTCTCGACAGGATTGTTGGTTACAAATTAAGTCCGCTTCTCTGGCAGATTATATCAAAAGGTTTAAGCGCCGGAAGAGTTCAATCCGTGGCTGTTAGAATTATTTGCGACCGCGAAGAAGAAATTCAGAATTTTAAACCCGAAGAGTTTTGGAAAATAAAAGTTTGGCTCTTAACGGAATCTAAAGACCCCATCGAATTCGAGCTTGCGAAAATCGATAATAAAAAAGCGAAAATCCCCGATGAAACTACCGCGGCAAACATTTGCGAAGCTCTTTTAAAAGCCCAATATTCAGTCGATAAAATTTCAAGACGAAAACAATTGAAAAATCCTTTGCCCCCGTTGATAACAAGTAAAATACAGCAAATGGCGTCGGCAAAATTCAATTATTCGCCCGATAGAACTATGAAAATCGCCCAGCAGTTATACGAAGGCGTTCCCGTCTCCGATAATGAAGTAATGGGATTAATTACTTATATGAGAACCGACTCGATTAGAATCGCCGACGAAGCGAAACAGATGGCGGCGGATTTCATCAAAGAAACTTACGGCGAAAAATATCTTCCTGTCACGGAAAGGGAGTTTAAACAGAAAACCGCTAACGTGCAGGACGCTCACGAAGCCATCAGACCAACGGATGTTTCAAAAACTCCTGAAAAATTGGAAAAATTCCTTTCCAAAGAACAATATAAAATCTACAAACTCATCTGGGACGTGTTTGTTTCCAGTCAAATGAAACCGGCAGAATTCGACGTAACTACAATTCTGGTTTCCGCAGATAAAAAATATTTGTTCACCGCTAAAGGCAGTATTCTGGTTTTCGACGGTTTTCTGAAAGTATTTCAGCCCGACAGCCAAAAAGACGTCATACTGCCAAATATAAAAGACAACGAATCTCTCGCTTTTGAAAAACTTGAAAAATCCCAGCATTTTACCAAACCCCCTGCGCGATACACAGAAGCGACGCTTGTCAAAGAACTTGAAGACAAAGGAATCGGAAGACCTTCGACTTATGCGAGTATCGTTTCAACCATTTTAAATAGAAAATACGTTTATAAAGAAAATAAAGTTCTTATTCCGTCAGAACTTGGCAAAATAGTTAATAAATTCCTTGTTTCAAAATTTAACGACGTTGTTGAAATTGGATTTACGGCGGATATGGAAACTAAACTCGATAAGGTTGAAAAGGAAGGATACGATTGGCAGAAACTTTTAAAAGAATTTTATATAAAATTTGAAAACGATATTTCTTTAGCCGCAAGAAACATTAAAGTTTTAAAAAACGAGATCAGAGAAGAAACAAATTATAAATGCGAAAAATGCGGTTCCGTGATGCTGTTAAAATTTGGAACCAAAGGAAAGTTTCTCGCCTGTTCTAAATTTCCGGAATGTAAAAATACAAAACCGGTTGTTATTAAAGGTTCTGAAATAGAAATTCTCGAAGATAAGATTCTTGAAGAAAAATGTCCCCAATGCGGAAACAATTTAAAACTCAAAAACGGGCGTTTCGGAAAATTCATTACTTGCTCAAATTATCCCGAATGCAAATATGCGAAAAACATAGACACCGGAATACCCTGTCTAAAAGAAGGATGTTCGGGAAAACTCGTAAAACGCCAGATAAAAAAGGGAGCTTATAAAGGCAAGTATTTTTACGGTTGTTCAAATTATCCAAAATGCTCATTTGCCGAATGGAAAGAACCCGTATTAAAAAAATGTCAAAAATGTCAGAACAAATATCTCGTAGTCGCGTCAAAATCGGAAGACGGAATAAAACTAAAATGTCCTATCGCAACTTGCGATTATACGGAAATCATTCCTGAAAACGAATATTTAGAACTACAAAAATAAATTGATTAATAATAGCTTGATTTTTTTGTGTTTTCTTATAATATTGTGTTAATAAATTTCTTGTATTTACGGCAAGAATATTTTTTAAACCCGGATAAGCGCATTAAACGTTAAGTGAAG
>DAINAU010000285.1:0-3708 GCA_036733285.1 bacterium | reverse complement strand
CGTGAATTTCTGTTCTGTCTGTCCCGGCGCCCATATCATTTGAATAATCGTTGAATCTGCCGGAGCCGGTATTACTTTTACAGGCGTAAGATTTATCTGTCCGTAATTGTCTATCAAATGAACGTTATACGCTTTTATATTAACATCAGGCATTTGAACCCAGGAAATTTCATAATAATCGTTTCCTGTCTGCAATGCTTTCGCCGTCAAATTATACACGTTCGACGGTATTATTACAGAAATAATTTGTTCGGCATACGCCCCTGCCGCGTCTGTTACTCTTAATACAAACGAATGTAATCCGGGCAATGTATCAGAAGTCGACCATACTATCGGAGCCGCGCCCGCAGTTACCGGCGAACTCATAACCAATGGTATAGCCGAATCAGTTATATTCATTCCTGAAACTGTAACCCTCAAATTATCGAACATATCCGAATCCGATACTGTCAGATAATAAACGTATGTCTGACCTCCGCCCAACAGATAATTTGTGTCCGAAGGATTCGATACTATCGAAGGCGTATCATTCACATTTACAAAATTCAAATATACAACCTGCGAATCTATATAAGCCATATTATAAACCATTGTCAGCATTACCGGAACCGTTATATTTGCAATATCAGAAACAGGAGTTATCGAGAGATTATTCCCGGTAATACTCGAGGTATATACTCCAGCAACCGAATCCGGAGTTATTCTCCAAATTGCGGTCAACGGATTTATTGTCGCGTTCATAACATAATTATTTGTTCTGTCTTCAATAACGTATATCGAAGAATCAAAAACAATATTAACGTAATTCATTATGATATGCGCAGAACCGGTCTGTCCGAATTTATCGGTTATTACCGTATATATGCTGTCGTTTGCGCTTGTCAGCGACGCGGTTCCCGTCCAAAGTCCGCTTATATCAGCATAAGTTCTCGACTGCTCTATTCCGTTTCTAAAAATCACAATAGTATCGCCCGCAGTACTGTTCGCGCTTGTTCCTGAAACCGTAATATTTTCTGAAACAGTCGTATATACCGACGGCGCTGTTATTGAAATAGAAGGAACCGCATAATAATTTACCGTAACCGTTTTTGTATTTATTCTGTTCGCCGCGTCAATGCAAGTTACGGAAATCATAGTTCCTTTCCCTGTCAACGCTATTGTTCCTGACCAGTTTCCATTTTCTGAATTTACAGATACCGTATTCAGATATACTCCGTTTGATATTATTAAGCTGTCGCCCTGATGCGTATTATAACTTGTTCCGCTTATTGTTACAAACGGACTGTTTGTATCGTGATTATTCAAAGGCGAAGAAATCGATATTGACGGCGTATCAAAATAATCCACAACTATTGAACTCGCATCGTAATATCCGAGGTTGGTAAGTATTGTGACAATTACAGTATCGTTCTGTCCCGTAAGATTTATCGAAGCAAACCAATCGCCGTTATGCGACGTTAAATTATAACTGGTTTGCAGGAATCCGTTCACGTAAACATTTATTACATCGCCGGATTTTGTTTCAAGCGAAGTTCCTCTTATAACAATATTTTTATAGAAAGTGTCGTATTCGTTTTCAGGCGATGTAATCGCTATATCAACAGTTTTGAAATAATTTACGGTTATTGTTTCCGACGAAGTTCTACCGAATCTGTCTGTCAAATAAACCGAAACCGAATCTCCAAAACCAGATAAATTAGCGGTTCCAGACCAGCTTCCGTTTAATCCAATCAAACTGCCGGAATATTGAATCGTCTTATTTGCATAAATTTTGATGTTATCTCCTGAACCTGTATTTTCCGTAGTTCCGAACACGATTATGTTTTGAATAATAGTATCGTGATTATTCAAAGGAGCGGTAATCTTAACAGACGACGTTCCATAATAATTTACCGTAATCGTATCGGCGGTTTCCCTTCCGAATCTATCCGTCAAATAAACTGAAACAATATCTCCATAACCTGTTAAAACCGCAGTTCCAGACCAGTCCGCGTTAAATCCCGAAATCGTTCCGGTATAATTCAGAACATTTTGATTAATGTAAATTCTAATGCTGTCGCCGGAATCTGAATTTTTAGCCGTTCCAAAAACAATTACATTCTGAATCATTGTATCGGCGTTATTTAATGGATAAGAAATTTTTATAGAAGGCGCGCCAAAATAATCGACAATTCGCGTATCAAACGCGCTTCTGTTAAATCTGTCGGTTACATATACTCCTACTTCTGAAGCGTATCCTGTTAAAGAAACTGTTCCGGACCAAATACCATTTAATGAAGATAAAGCCGATTGATATTGCAAAACGCCTCCGCAATAAATCTTCAAGGTATCTCCAAATCCTGTATTTTCCGTAGTTCCTGAAATAGTTATAATTTGATTATTCGTATCGGTTCCATTAACCGCAGGATTTGAAATATTCAGCGCCGGGGCGTCATAATAATTGACAGTTATGGTTTCGCTTGCAGTTCTTCCGAATTTATCAGTCAAATACGCGGACAAACTATCTCCGCAACCGGTAAGCGTCGCTGTTCCCGACCAATCAGCGTTTATATTTGAAATAGTTCCCGTATATTGCAATACTGAATTAATATAAATTTTTATACTGTCGCCCAAATCAGAATTAACGCTTGTGCCGCGAACAATTATATTATTCGTTAAAGTATCAATTAAATCAGCCGGATAAATCAATTTCATACTTAATCCGCCGAAATAATTTACCGTTATCGAATCAATCGCCGAGGTGTTATAACTGTCAATTAATTTGACTGAAACAATATTTCCTATGCCAGTCAAATTAACAATATGCTGCCAAACTCCGGTATCTCCGCCGCCTGAAACGCTTATCGGAACGGTTCCGGAAAGAATTCCATCAACGTAAATTCCAATCGAATCGCTTTGTTTAACCCAGTCCGCGGTTCCTGAAATTATCAACAAATTAGAAATAGTGTCAAATTCATTTTCAGGATTTAATATTTCAACCTTTAACGTTTCATAATAAGGAACAAACGACCATTCGTAAACGCTTGTATTTCCGGCGTTGTCTCCAGATATTATTCTAATATAAACGCTGTCGCCATGCGGATAATTAGATGTTGTATCATAATAACAGTTTGAATTGTCAATAAAACTCGGAGTTGTCAAAATATTATTAATATATATTTTTACAGCGGTAGAATCTATGCCCGAAGCATCTGAGTAATTTGCGCTGATTCTCGGATTATTATCCGTAATTATTCCAACAGGCGAAGCTCCGAAAATAACAGGGCCCGCCGTATCTCCTATCATAACAAAACTTTGAATCGCAGTTGTTGAACTGTTATTAACTTTATCATAACTTATAATTCTCCAATAGACCGTATCTCCAGCGGTAGGAACAAAAACGTCGGTTAATTTTACTGAAGAATCCGAAGTAAAATAATTTACGTTTGAAGCAAAAGCCGAAGCAGTATCGACTTGCAAAATATAACCCGCAAACCCCGATAAATTATCAGTTTTCGCGTTTGACCAATTCAATACAGTATCAAACAAAACATCAATTGCCAAATCCGCGGGCTGCTGTAAAGTTACAGCGTCGGGTCCTATCGTATCGGATTTCATAGTAATATAAATACTGTCTTCAAGTCCGGCTTTATCGTAAACAACTATATTTACAAACGTATCGACGTTGTTAAAACCGATATTTCCATATGTTCTTGTATAATCCGAAGC
>DAINAU010000284.1:0-3736 GCA_036733285.1 bacterium | reverse complement strand
TGCGAACCTGACGCGGCGTCTTCTTTTAATTTTATTCTGACTCCGGGAATACCATCGACGTCGTTTGTCGCATTATTGAAAAAATAACTTCCGTCTTCAGAAGTGGAACTGTATGCGTTTCCGTCGGGATCTGATACTGTAATTGACGGGTCGCGCGATTCGTCGCCGGCTTGAACTACAAAATTCAAAAATGTTCCGGGTCCGATTTGAGCGTCATTCACCGTTATTTTAAATCTTGTTCCCTTGTATCCGTAATTATCAGATTCTTTTCTTGAAGAGATTACAATTTGATTGCCGGAAAGTTCAGCCCAGATTCCAGCGTTATTATTATTTCCAGAACCCATATCGGCGTCATCCGGTTTGGTTCCTGAATTTAAAAAAATTTCGTCCGAAGTTAAATTTATACGATTTATCAAATCTTCAACTGTATCTGAAGGATTTACGTCGATTTCAATCAGTCTGCCGTCTATAGTGAAAGAAATTTTGTCCTGTTCTGAAAAACCTTTAAAAATTCCCTGATTCCCCGAAACATAATCTGAAGCGTTAGAGTTTCCCGATGTATTTCCCAATATATCCGTTAAATTCAAGGAAATCTGATTTGTATCTGAATTTGAAACGTAATATGCTTTTACATCTGCGGGATTAATCGTAGATTTAAAACGAATAGATTGTCCTTCTATAGTATAATCAGCGGTTCCCGCGTTAACCTGCGCGCTTGTTCCGAAAATAAGCCATGCGTTAGGATCGCCTCCGTTAGTATCGCGCAAAAATAAAGAAGTCGAGGTGCCGGGATCAGCCGAACCTGAATCAGAAGCCGGATATGGAGTTATGAAATCCGCAGTTCCGTCGCCGCCCGCAAGTTGAGCTCCTGATAATACCGCTTCAGAATTCAAAGAATTCCACTCCGCAGTCAAATTGTCTTTAAAGGTATTATATGTTATTTCTACAGAGCTATTGCCCACCAACTGATTTATTTGAGGAGCCCGAACTCCGGCAGGATCATTGAAAGTTAAAACTCCATTGTTTCTATCAATATTTGAAACTGTCCAATTTCCTCTATAAGTATATTCGATTTCAATATCATTTGCATATTGTTCCGAACCTGCCGCTGAAATATTTACAGCTCCGGTTCCGGCATCGACTACGGCTGAAGCGGTAATATCGGCTCCGCCCGTTCCGAGAACCGAAACTTTCTGATAATTTCCAGTAGCGTTTGAAGGAGCTGTTATCTGAAATGAATCGACATACATATCTTTATAATTATATGAAATTGTAGCAGATTCGTCCAAATCAATAAATTGAGACGTAGTATTGCCGGATGTTTTTGTCACGTCAAAAGTTCCGTTATTAAGATTTTTTGAAATAGTAAAACCGCCGCTTAAATAATTAATGCCGTATGCGTAATCAATTGAAAAATCCGTTTCAAATCCTATAGAATCTCCAATCCATTCAAAAACGCGGCTTGTAGTAACTCCGCTCAAATTTCTAAAATCAACGCCAGACGTATGTCCGTGATTATTTCCGGTATGAATATATTCGGTTCCTGCGAGCGCGCCCGTATTGTCAACCGATATTCTTTCATATTCGTCGTCGTGATAAGTTATTGAGTCGTCGTAAGTAACTGTTTCCCCGCCGGAAAATTCCACGGTTCCGTTTCCGCCGCCGGACGATTGAGCCGCAAGCGAAAAAGTGTTGTCATTATTTTCAATCGTGTCAGCCTCGCTCCATTGCCAGTCGGCTGTGTAAGTTATTTTTGTCGCGGCAAGCGTTCCGCTGTCGCCGCCGGCTACTTTAACCGTAAAAGTTCCTGATGCGGAATTATAATAATAATCGCCTATTCCGCCTGATTTAACCGCGTTAGCATCAGCCTGCAAATTTCCTGACAATACGCCGTTGGAGTCGCCGACAAATGAATTAATCAAAACTGGATTTATATTCGAACCGTTTATTGTGAACTGATATACTTCGGCTCCGTCCGCAATAGCCGTTCCTATATCCGCGCCTATTGAAATATTTTCATTGGATATGACAGCGTTCGAAACAGTTACTTTTCCTACGGTTAATGAGTTGGCAGTAAATGTTCCGGTTGTTTGATTAACCGTAACTTCTCGCGCCGCGTTTACGGAACTTGTATTTCCGGAAGCAATCGTATCTAATATTTGCGAACCTGAAAATCCGTTGTTTGCCGAAGTAAATCCGGACATTTGAACGGAAGTGTCGCTTAACGCCGTAATATTCAAGGAATTCAACGCCGCGTCCGCAGTCTGCATATCTGAATTTTGAGACGCTATATCAATTGTCTGAGAAGAACCGGATATATTTCCAACGGTAAATTCGCCCGCGCCAGTTCTGTTATTATATGTTTCAGTGTCAAGCGAATACGTTAAATATCCGTTTGCGTAATTCTGGTCTGCTTCGCCCGTTGTAGCCTGCGCCACTAAAGCATCGTCAACAGTTAAAGTATCTCCAAACGCCCAGTTTGTTATAACATTTTGAACTGTCAGTTTGTTGGCGCCGCCATCGCCCGCGCTTTCATTATTTATTGTTTGAGAAGTATTTGCGTTAACCGATATTTTTATGACTCCATTGGTTTCGTCCGCACCGTTTTGACCGTCGGTATAAGTATAATCAATTCCTTCGTCAAGCTCTAATCCGTCCGCTGTTACCGACTGCAATATTTCAATATTCGAAGCTGCAAAATCAGCGGTCCAGTTTCCTCCCGAATAAACATATTTTCCTGAAGCCGCTGGAGAAGCTATTGTATCCGAATTACTAATTAAATCTTCATTTTCAATAAAGTCCCCGGTTTTAACATCAGACGTCTGTTTTTGAGCAAGGGCTTCCTGATCAAGTGAAACATTATAAATTCCATAAGTCGCAGGTCCAACTAATCCTATATCGTCCACGTTTCTTAATGCCGAATCGGTTTGCCATTCTGTCCAGTCTATATATCCTGTCAGTAACTTAAGATTATTGAATGTAGTTGTTTTAGCCGCTCTGTTTATTTCATCAACTAATTGAGCCGCTTCTTCGTTTAATAAAGCCCTGTCGTCGTCGGTTAGATTTCCGTTGGCAGATTCTATTGCAAGCGTCCGTATCCTTTGAAGCATATCTGAAATATTTTCAAGACCGCCTTCCGCGGTTTGCAATAAAGATACTCCGTCCTGCAAATTATGGATGCTTTGTTGTAACCCCTGAACTCTTGTTCTTAATTTCGAACCTACGGCTAAACCCGCGGCATCGTCGCCCGCAGTTGTAATTCGATTGGAACTGGAGATTTTTAATAATGATTTATTAACAGCGCTGTATGTATTATATAAATTGCGCGAAGTTTGAAATATAGGGTTGCCGTTAACCCGCATTTAATATCCTCCGTGATATTTTTGTTACATCAAATCTAAAACGCCATACAGTAAAATTTAAAAATGATGTTTAGGTTTAATAATAGAATCCTTTCTGCTTTACATAAAAACTGTTTCGTATAATTATTGATCAATTTTCGAACTTAATCGCTATATCATCTATATATATCGGCAAAAAAAAGAAAAACTTTAATTATATTATTGTTTTTATTGGAACTTTTTAATAATCAACATGTTATTTTTTGTTGATATTTGTAATTGGAAACCAACTCGCAGTTTTGGAGCTACGTATTTTGTAATATTTTACGTTTCCGAAGTTAAAAAAAGCAAAGGTATCAAAGCGCCTGTTTTGATAAATCCTTTAACTGAGTTAA
>DAINAU010000283.1:0-3740 GCA_036733285.1 bacterium | reverse complement strand
GAAAAAAAATATTGAATCCGACAATTTAATGGAGTCGGAAAATATTCAGGATTCAGAGATTGAAGAATCTGAAAAAAAGGGATTAAGTTCGGAAGAATTTGAAAAAATATTTAAAAATGAACGGACATTGAGAAAACCGAAAATATTTATGTCAAATAATCCTGAAACATCCATTTGGCGCTGGGGCGGGCAGTATGGAATGACTCCGGCTTATTTATATTCCAGAATATTAAGCGTTTATTATGATAAAAAAATTTGTTTATCCAGAGCCGAAACAATGAAAATTTATAAACAGGACACTTTCAAAAAAAAAAAATTCAGTCATTTCAGTTTAAAAAATTTTTGGTTCGCGAAACCAATAGATTTTTATGAATTTTTAATAAAAAAATTTAAGGAAATACGGAATGTTAAATGAAATAATTATTATTTCTGCAATAATATTTTCACAAATAATTATTTATTTTTTATTTGTAAAACCTTTACAAATTCAAAATAAAAATCAGGTTGAAATGATAAACGCGAAAACATCGGCGGAATATCAATCTTATCAAATTCAAAAAATGAAATTTGAAGAAAGCGATACATATAAAGATTTATTGAGAGCGGTTGACGAGTTAAAAAAAGAAAACCAATTATTACGCGGAGAGCGTTATAAAAAATGAGCGTTTTAACTTTAGGTAAAAAAGAAGAAAAAAAAGAAGATATTCCTGAATTATCGGGAGATGCCGTTGAAATTAAGGCATATATGGATTTTTATGAGAAAGTAAAAACTCATAAAATAAATATATCGTGGGAATATTGTTTAAATCTGGCTAATTATTTTGGATTTCAAGCGATGTGGGATGATTATGCTCATAAATTAGTTGATTGCCATGATTATCCTGTTTGGATAAATATTTTATATCAAAATATTAATAATCGAATATCAAGAATAGTGTCTCGGTCTCCGAAGTGGGAAGTTGAACCTGATTTTTCAATAAATTCATACGACGAACAAAACGCCCGTGTAACTCAAAAAATTATTGAACATTTTGAAAAAAATAAAAAATTAAAGGAATTACGCAGGAAAACTCAAATATGGACGCATTTATGCGCGTCTTGTTTTCAAGAAATATATTTTGATAAATTTTCCGGAAATAAAAAAACATTGGCGTATATGAGCCGCGATACCGATGAGATACAATATGATTATATTGATAATGCCGATGAAATAATAGAATCCGAAGGCGATGTTGAAATTGAATTATGGAATTGGTTTGAAGTATTTTACGATATAAACATAAAAAATTTCAAACAGGCTAATAGGGTAATGTTAATCAGGGATATTCCTAATGATAAAATTAAAGAGAAGTTCGGTTCCAAAATTTTAGAAAAAATAAATAAGGAAAATAATAAATCTGAAAATAAAGATGATATTGTTAATGTAAATTTTTCTGGTGATTATTTAATAAATACTTATGTTGGATTAAATAATACTGAATCTGAAAAAACAGCCGAAACTACGCGGGTTTATAAAATTTATGAGAACCCGAGTCAAAAATATAGAGAAGGCAGGTTATTATATATAATTAATGGCGAATATGTTTATAAAGGAATAAATCCGTCTCCGGATAATAAAATACCGATAGTGCATCGTTTTAATATTGATACTCCAAATTCAATTGAAAAAAAAGCGTTGACTTCGGATTTAAGAAAACTTCAGGAAGAATATAATTCTATACGTTCACAGATGAAAAGAACCCGAGAAAATTCTGGGAATTTAACTGCTATAACAGACGACGATTCTAATATCAGATTTGAACAAATGGATGGATACCCTGGAACAGTAATAAGGGCGCCGTTTGATACTATAACCGGAAAACCAAAAGTAAGTATAGAAGCTCCGATACGCGCAGATATGGGGTATTTGTTAGAACAATTAAACTGCGTTAAAGATGATATTCAGAATATTGTTTCCATACGGGTATCTTCCGATAGATCGTTTATCGCCCAGCGTATGTCCGGCGTGGCAATGGATAAATTAAACGCGGTCGACAATGATGATTTAGGGTGGGAAATATCAACGATTGAAGACCAAGAAATTGAAGTTATGAAATTATTGATTACCTGCGCTCAAAAAAATTATTCAGAGGATAAATTAAAACAAATAATCGGCGACACATATGTTATTGGATTTAAAAATATTAAAAATTTGATTACAAATATAATAAACATTCGACCATTTTCAATGATGCCGAGCGATATTTCAAGCAAAAGACAGTATTTTTTACAATTAGCGCAGGTAAATCCGGCATTTTTACAATCAATACCATTTCATCAGCTTGCTAAAGAACTTGAGTTTGGAGGTTTTGAGGATTTATATGCTCGGATGGAAAAATCGCAGGCTAAAGCTATGGAAGAAAATAGGACAATGATGATGACCGGACAAATGGTTGATGTTGATTTAATGAAAGATAAACACGATATAGAAATACAGGTTCACGAAGATTTTATTTTGACAAAAGAATATAAAAATATAATTAAATTTTTGATAAAAAAAGGAAATATTTTATATGCTAAAAATTTTGAGGAAATAATAAATCAGCATATATTACAACATTATCAAGCGATAGAATCGAGAAAACAAATGGAAATGCAAAGTCAGATGCAGAACAATCAACAACCGCAAATCGCGGCTGCGGGTTAATGTAACTGATAAAAAAAATAAAGCGTCTCTCATACTACGCAAGGGATAAGCCGAACTACCCGACCGGCAAAAAGTGTGAGTAAAATTATTTTTGGAGGCAGTTATTATGGACAAACAGCAAGCGGAAAACGCGGGACAAAATCAAGGAGAGCAAATGGACGCTGAAATTTTAAGTTATGCGGATTTAGCGGAAAATTCAGGAAAGGGAGCGGAAGGTCAGAGCGGAACATCCGCCGGAACTGACGGACAGCAACCGCCTGATTATTCGTCGGATTTGGATTTAGCTAAAAAAATAATCAATCCCGACGATCCGAAGAAAAATTTGTATAACACTATGCGCGAATATAAGCGTAAAGCGGAAGAATTTCAGAAAAAATTTACCGATTTGAACAACGAATATGAAACATTTAAAAAAAGCAATGTTTCAACAGCCGAAAAACTTGATAAATTGATTGAATTGCAGAAAAATCCGGAATATGTTGAATTTGAACGTCTTGGCGAAGCGGATATAAAAACAATGATGTTCGAAGACCCCGATAAAGTTCAACGATATTATAATTGGCTTGTGTTAAAAAAAACGGCGGAAAAAAGTCAATCCGGAGAATCTGATGCGGAATTACAGACTAAAAAAGAAAAAGAGAAAGCCGAAAGTGAACAAATTGCTTTAGCTCAAGCGGCAATAGCCGACGGTTGTAATTCCATTAAAGAAAAGTTTGGAGACGCTATTGTTCCTGAAAAATTACAGGAATTAGTATCTCAAACTAATTATGAAGACGTATATTTGATTTCGCAGTTAAAAAATAATAATTTTGACAAGGTTTTAACAAAAGACCAGCGGAAACAGATTGCGTATTCATATTTGAAAGAATTGAAAGATTTACAGAAAAAAGAGCCTCCGCATAATTTAACAAGCGGTAGCGGATCAACTCCGCCGATAGCAACCGATGATGATAATATATCTTCATTTTCGGATTTAGCGAAAGCGGTAATTAAAAATCAAAATAAAAAGTAGGTGATTTATCATGACTTCAATTTATGGAGTAAATTTTGACGC
>DAINAU010000282.1:0-3879 GCA_036733285.1 bacterium | reverse complement strand
TTTTACAACATCGTTGATTGTAACGCCTTCGTTAAGCATCATAACTCTGCCGCCTGTTTCCGAAACTGCCACCGAAGGATTCGATACTTTAGCTGTTTCGCCGCCGGCAAGCGGATTCGGCTGAACAACTTCATTGTTTTCAGAAATTACCACGCTTAAATTTCCGTGAGCTATAGCGGCTTTAGAAAGTTTTACTCCATCGCCGATTACAATAGTGCCGGTTCTCGTATTGATAATCAATTTTGCTTTATTCGACGGAACCACGCTGATTTTTTCAAGTTGCGCCAATAATAAAACCGGATTATTTTTATAATTTTCAGGAATATCAATTGAAACCGCGCCTGCGTCCAATGAAGTGGCAATTTTTAAATTCGCCCATAAATTGATGGCTTCCGTAATTTTTGATACTGTCATAAAATCAGGATTATTCAAAAGCAATTCGACTTTATTATCTTTTACAAATTCCATTTCAACATTTTTTTCAATAATCGCGCCGTTAACCACTTTGCCCGCAGTAGGATGATTTTTAGTTACTTTAGTTCCGCCTGATTTCACGTTGAATCCGCCGATTGTTACTTGTCCTTGAGCGACCGCATAAACATTTCCATCCGCTCCGAGCAGAGGAGTCTGTAACAGTTGTCCGCCCTGAAGATTTTCAGCGTCGCCTATCGACGATACTACAACGTCAAGCTTCTGTCCTTCGCGGCCAAACGCCGGAAGAGTAGTCGTTACTATCACAGCGGCAACGTTATCAACTTTAATATCTTTAATATTCACGTTGATACCGTAAGATTTCAGCATACTGACAATCGACTGAATCGTGAACAACGATTTATTGCTGTCGCCGGTTCCTTCAAGACCGACTACGATGCCAAAACCTTGAAGCTGATTGTCTCTCACTCCTTTAACCTGAGTAAGCTGTTTTAAACTTACAGCCACTTCGGCAAATGCCGCGCTATTCAGAAGTAAAATAATCGATAAAATTGTTAAACAAATTTTTTTCATTTTTTTCTCCGGATTTGAAATTTTAGAAATCGCTTTAAAATAAAAAGTTCCAAATTCCGTTTGCAGCTTTTGCAAAAAATCCTTTGCGTTTTGCGTCTGAAAAATCCACGTTTCCGTTGAATACTATTGACGCGTTTGCAACTTTTGTCGATGATATGGTGTTGTCAACCGAAACGTCGTCGGTTCTGCATACGCCGGAAATAACCATTTTCTGATCGGCGTTATTGATTTTCACCAAACGTTCTCCGCGCAATTTGATATTTCCGTTTTCGTCTATTTCTTCAACCACTACTGATATCGTGGTTTTTAACGCGGTTTTTCTTGAATCCTGAGCCTGTTTTTTATAATCGGAACTTCCTTTTGCAGCCGCTCCGAACAAAGGAATCATTTTGGCTATCGAATTGAATATTGTTTTATCTGTTTTTTCGCTTTCAGATTTCGCGCCCGATTCTCCGCCGATTTCCAATGATTTTCCGTTCTGCGTAGAATTTGAAGATTGAGCCATACTCGATTCTTCAATTATTATAGTTATAATGTCTCCCTGATTGATGGCTTTTCTGTCTGAAAATTGAGATTTTGAGTTATTTGTCCATAATGATTTTGCGGATGCCGGCGCAATCAATAATAAACTTGAAATTAAAATTAATGCTAATATTTTTTTCATCGCTATTCCCTCCCTATTCTATTACAATAGTATTTTTATCTATTGCTTTTCCTCTAATGATTTTATTTGAATTTATATTTTCAACTCTAACAAGCTGATTTTTGTAGCCGTTTTCTTTAGCGGTTCCAACCGCGCTCACCGTGATATTTCCGCATCTTGATATTATTTTAACTTCCGACCCGCGTTTAATTAAAGGTTCGTCAGTAAAATTTTCAGATATAAGAATTTCATTCTGTAATATCTGTTTTTTTACAAGTTTGCCTTCTAATTCGTCAAGACTTTTTATTATCGAACCGCGTAATACTGTGATTTCAATTTTTTCTTCATAAACGTCGTTTGAAGTAATTTTACACGGCCATTTTAATAATTTGTTGGCTCTCAAAACAGTATCCCATATTCTAACTTTTGAACGGACATATAATTTATCAAATACTTTTCCGTCGATTAACACATTTATATACGATATTACGGAATTTTTAAAATTCTCGGTCTTTGAAAAAGATATTTGAAAATCAACTTCGCCTAAAGGCAAAAGTTTGGCGTAATTTAAATCGGCGAATTCTATTGATATGTCTTTTCTTTCTATTCCGTTGAGATTTTCTATAATTGCGTCCATTACGGTAGTTTTAATTTTTTGAATATCGAGTTTTTGTCCTTTTCTTTCCAATATTGTTTTTTCCGGTCCTGAAACCGAAATATTTTCCGATATGTTATTTTTAATTAATCGTTCAATATAATTTTTAGTTACAAATTTTTTAGTTCCGGGAGCCGAAGCGGTAGATATGTAAATATTTTCGCCAAGTCCCGGTATAATATCGTTCAAATAAATCTTATCGCCTGTCACATATACAATTTCAGGGGTTTCGAAATTTCTGACATTTGAATTTTCAGATAATTCCGCCGCCTGAATATTGCATATGGATATAATAAAAAATAATAAAGCGATAATCTTTTTCATTTTAATTTTTACCGTTTTAAATTTGTAGCTATGCCGAGCATCGTGTCGGCAGTCTGAATGGATTTTGAATTAAGCTCGTAAGCGCGCTGAGCCGAAATAAGATTAACCATTTCATTAACTACTATCACGTTTGACATTTCAATATAACCGTGTCTGATTCTGCCGATTCCGTTTTCGTTTGGTTTGCCGGCTACGGGAGCGCCTGAAGCCGCAGTTTCTTTAACAAGATTATTTCCCTCGTTTGTAAGACCCGCGGGATTAACGAATTTTACAAGTTCGAGCGTTCCTATTTCTTGCGGCGTTACTTGACCCGCTATCATAACGGATAAAACTCCGTCTTCGCTTATCGACATACTTGTCGCGTCTTCTGGAACCGTTAATTCGGGATACAATTTATATCCGTCCGAAGTTACGATTGATTTAGAACCGTCGAGTTTGAAAGAGCCGTCTCGCGTATAAGCTATCGAACCGTCAGGCAGCATAATCTGAAAAAAACCGTCGCCTTCAATAGCCATATCCATAGGATTTTCAGTGTTCCGCAAGCTGCCTTGAGTATAAGTTTTTTGAGTCGCTGTAACGCGCGCTCCAAGACCCACTTGAGTTCCGGTAGGAATTACCGAGCCCTGACCTGCCGGAGTGCCCGGAACCACGAGTTTTTGATACATCAAATCGGCAAAATCAGCGCGGTCTCTTTTAAAACCCGTTGTGTTAACGTTTGCCATATTGTTCGATATTACGTCTACGTTAAACTGCTGGGCGTTCATACCGGACGCGGACGTCCATAATGACAGCATCATAATAATTTCCCCCTTTTAAATAACCGGCTTAAAAAATTCCGGTTTCTGATACTTTCTGATACTTATTGATATTAATTATGATTGGATTTTTCCGGATTTGGAGCGCGCCGAATCAATCGGTCATCGGCGCTTAACTGTCCTCGAAAGGTCCCAGTTTATATTTACCGGCTTCCAACCTGATTTATTACCTGCCCAAGGGCAGAATCTTGAGATTGAATTACCCGCGAATTAGCTTCGTATGCGCGGTTGACTTCAATCATTTTTACCATTGCGTTAACTACGTTCACATTGGAACGTTCAATATATCCCTGACGAACTATAACATTATTTCCGTTCACAACTTCAGGGGTTCCGGATTCTTTTGTGGCGTAAAATAAATTTTCTCCAATTTTACGCAATCCGTTTTTTTCCGGAAAACGGACTATCTTCAGTTGTCCTAATTTTTGTTCGGTGCC
>DAINAU010000281.1:0-3902 GCA_036733285.1 bacterium | reverse complement strand
TTATCGGGAAACAATAATTCGGGCTTTTATTATACTTATACAGTAGTCAACACTTCGATTCCTGTTATATCATATAATTCATCTGCAAAACCGGCCGGTTCATATTTTAATTCGACCGGATTGAATTTATCATTACGATTTGTCGATTCTTCGGGATTAAAAGATATTTGGTGGAATATTAATCAGACTGACAGTTCTGTTGACAGAAGATATTTAGTAACGAACAGTTCTTCAACCGATACGACTGCGATATTTAACTATCCGGCTGCCGGAGATACGTTAAACTGGAGTTTATTAGCTGAATTATCTTTACATACGTTAAGATTTTGGGTAAGCAACGACGGAAACGCGGCGTCGGATTCATACGAATTTGCATTTTACAAAGATGTAACTAATCCGGTAATTACTCTAAACGACGACAGTTATACGATAAAATCCGATACTGTATATTTTATTGGGAAATCGTTTAACGTTGATTTCAGCGATAATGCCGGATTGGATACAATATATATTAATTTTAATTCAAACACAGAAGTTTTACATAGCGGCGGAGTATCGAGTTTTACGGAAAACTGGAATATTCCAGCGTCGATATATCATTCGTTATCGAGAAATGCCAATAATAGAATTAATTTAACGGCTATAGATTATGCGGGAAATTCCTCAAATTCTTATATCAACATCAGATGCGAGACAATGATTTTAGACGGATTGACAACGGACTGGCAGGCGGATGAAGTTATTGACACGGATTTAAGCGAAGGCGATAATGTAGTATTTTATTTCAGTTGGGACGATACTGCTTTTTATGCCGGAGTGGATAATATCCAATTATATTCCGGCGTAGATAATCAGCATATAATCTGGCTCGGATTTGACGCTACCTGCAACGGTTCAGGCGGCGACAGTTTCACAAATCCGCTTGATCAGGCGGGTAGAGCGAGATTTACCGGAGCTTTTAAACCGGATTATTGTTTTCGTTTTAGAAATAATTTAGCAAACGAATGGGAACAATCATTTGTAAGATGGACCGGAACCGGATGGGACTGGACAAATGCGGGAGATACAGTAAGAACTTATTTGTCTTGGGACGCTTCGCATAAATTTACTGAAATAATAATCCCTCGTTCAATATTCGGAGGAAATCTGCTGCCGTCTGATAAACTTGGATTGTGTATGTGGGTTGTAGATCCGACCGGAGACGGAAACAATGGTTGGACTTGGGCGACATTGCCCGTATCAAATACTGAAGGCGCGTCCGCTTTGCAGAGCGATTCAATATATTTTTCAAGTTTATACGATACGGTTTCTCCTTTAGCGCCAAATATAGCTCCTACGGTTACGATAGACACTCCGGTAAATTGCGATACCGGCGGAACAGTTAGATTCAAATGGAATTTCAGCGACGCTAATCCGGGCAATGCTCAACAATATGTCAATATTGAATTCTGCACAACTTCAGTATTTACTTATCCTTTTGCATCGTATTCGGCTGCGACAATTTCAACAAGTTATGACAGCGATTTGGGAAATTATAGAGGAGAAGTTTATTGGCGCGTAAAAGTTTCAGACGGAAGGGACTGGAGTTTGTGGACTGCCGGAACAGATTCTTTTATAATGACAGCTTCGATAAACGGAAATGTGGAATGGAACGGATTAAAACACGACACTACTGCGCTGGTTCCGGGACAGAGTTATAATTATTTATATTCGAATTCAGTTATGACAAATCAATCGTGCACAGTAGTTTTGCGGTCATATAAAAACGATTTGACTGGAGTTGTTTGCAGAGTTTGGTGGGATGCGGAATATAAATATAAATTATCAAAACAGTTTTCATCGGGAAATTATGATTACTGGACAGCGGTATTGCCGGGGCGCGGAGATACTGGAAATATTTATTACAGATTTGAATGCGGCGACGGCGGAAATACGGTTTATGTTTCGGGAAATACTAAAGCCGGTTATACTGGTAATTCGATAAATTACGGGAACTGGATTGTAGGAGACGACCAGAATAATCTTAACGATTTCAAATATGAAATTACAACTTTGCCAAAAGTAATAGTTTCAAGTCCGGCTACGGAAAACAATGGATGCGACACATCTTCGACTACTGTAACCGTTGCCGGAACCAATACTGCGGGATGTTCGGTTTATTTGTATTTGAACGGTTCTTTGAAAACAAGCGATGTTGACGGAAATACAAACTGGAGTTTATCAGTCAGCGGATTAAACGCAAATGAAACAAATACAATTTCAGTTTTACAATATAATCCTTCAGTTTCAATTTATTCTGAAACATCGAAAATATACGTGTTTTGCGATACAGCCGGACCGGTTCCTTCAATAATCAGCGTAATGGATATGATAGACTCAACCCCTGCGATTGACTTCCCTGATTTTACCGATTCTTTTTCAATAGTATTATATGAAATATTGCTGGATACCTATTCTAATTTTTCAAACCCTGATTCTTATTTAAGCGTTAGCTCAAATTTGACAATACCGGATACAGGTTGGCTTACTACAGAGGTTTGGTATATAAAAGTAAGAGCCAAAGATTCATTAGGAAACTGGGGTTCGTATTCAAACGCAGATTCGTTTGCGATAACGCTTGAAGATAATCAAGCTCCGGTTATTACAGTGAATGACGACAGTTATACGGTAAAATCATTAAACGCGGCATTATACGGAAAATTGATAAATATAGATTTTGCGGATAATACCGGAGTTGAAACGGTTTATATGTCAACCGGAACAAACACAGAAACTGTATTGAATTCAATAGGGGCCAATTATACTACTGATTGGCAGATAGGCTCTTCAATTTTTCAATATCTGATAAGAGGAAATAATAAAATTTATATTACAGCTCAGGATAATTATTCAAATTATTCAAACGCAGTTATAAATATAGCGGTTGAAACTATTGCGGTTTCAAACGGTTCTATCTCTGATTTTCAAAGCGATGAACTTCTTGAAACGAGATTGTCAAACTCATTTTATTTTACTTGGGACGATACCTCGTTATATTTAGGATATGCCGGACCTGACGGAGATTTGGCTAATGCTGATTTTTTTGTGTATTTGCAGGTATCAACCGCTTCTCAAAGCGACAGCAACAGAACCACGATTGACTGGGGCAGTTACGGAACTCATACATTGCCGTTCGGCGCTAATTATGTTTTATGCGCGGAAGACGGCGACTGGGCTATTAATAGATTTCAAAAAAATATAAACGGAATTTGGACAGAAATAGGAAGTTCCGTGAATGCGGAAATATTCGGAGGATATACCTCCAACAAAACCACAAAATTCAGAATAAGCTGGAGTTCGATAGGCGGCAAACCCGAATGGATGAAGGTTTTGGCGATACATCAATACGACGGAGAAAGTAAAATTCATAATTCATATCCTACGGGAAATCCCGCTTCTGGTTTGACTAACGTTGCGCTGACAGATTATTACTATTTTAATAATCTAATTGACACAGTTTCGCCGCAGACCGGAAAAATGATTAATGCCGAACACAACCAGAACCAGAATATATCCGGATATAATAACAATACTATGCCTTACATTTATCCTTATCCGGTAATAACGCATAACGATAACGTTGTATTACGGGTATTGACGAATAAACAGTCGGGCGGCGCAGCGAACGCTTATTACACGACTGACGGAAGTAATCCGACGACGTCAAGTTCAAACATTTCTTTGGCTTGGGAAGCTGATACCGGACTTGTCAATTCTGACGTGTGGGCCGGATATATAAGCCCGAAATCTCCGGGATTGACGGTAAAATATTTTTTTAAGATTACTCAAGACACGAAAACAACCACGTATCTTGGTTCAAACGGCAGAAAAACAAGCGAATCGGAAATACTTCCTTTTAGTTA
>DAINAU010000280.1:0-3909 GCA_036733285.1 bacterium | reverse complement strand
TGGTTTTGAAAATCATTTCCAGCGCCTTCCAAAAAATAAACTAAACCGTTATTCTTATATGTTAAATTATCGCGTCTATCAGTATCAGAACCGGTTGTTCTTCCGTCAACCTGAGTAGTGTTGTTTGTCGCTATCCTTATATTAACTGTAGCTCCGGTTAATTCACTTCTATAAGTTGAATCATATCTTATATCAAAACCAATATCATTCGCAGCTATAGGCTGAAATAAAAAATTGCAAGGATATGCCGTCGCTTCTCCTCCGAATAATAATGAATTTGCCCAACCGGCATAAAATGTCCAATAAGTCGGTGAACGGAGAGTAAAAGAATTAAGTCTAAACGTTGTTGAATTCGAACCAACTGAATTTGGAGAAATCCGATAACTTGAATTTATTATTCCTGCCGAATCGCTATACCAGTCAGTCCACATTCCTGTATGATTATATAATGAATCCGAATTAGAAGATTTTGATGAAGAAAATATTAAATCAAATAATCCTTCTTTCTTAAAAGTTACTTTAAAAAATGTATCTGTCGACGTATTATTTACATATTTAAAATTAATAATGCTTGACGATAATGTTGACTGCGCAACATTTCGCGGCATTGTATCGCCGATGCGGACTCCGCCGACCCAGGTTTGCAAGGTAAAACTGTCTGCTGCTTTTACCTCGTTCACTGTAATCGCCAAAGCGCTCAATAGAATAAAAAACAATACAAATAATTTAGATTTAGAATACATATAAATCCTCCTAAAAAATTGTTCAAAACTAAATATTTTCTATATAAAACACTACTCGGGCATAAATACAATACGCCCTAAAAAAATAACACTTTAAAATAATACTTATAAAAAAAAAAAAAAAAAAATATATTTTTTTTTTTTTTTTATAATAAAAAAAACCTCCTCTAATTTTTTTGTTTTGAGATTGATAAAATGATTATTTTTTTAAGGTTTATCTAAATAACATTTTAAAAAATTCAAAATCGAAATATTAAAAAAATATAAAAAACACATTTAGTTCATTTTGCAATTTTTTTACATTTAAAACACTTTCTAATTATCTCTTTATTTTTCATCCAATTATTAGTTTAGAATTTTTAATTTTTTAATAATTATTCAATTTAATAATCCCATTTTGTCTAAAAATTCATACATTTTATGCGTTTTATTCCAAATTCAACCGCGTATATAACAAATTTAAAAATAAATATACTATTTTAAAGATGGTTTTGAATTATTCGCGCAGATTGGCGTAAATTAGCTGGAGAAATTATTTCCCGCGAATAGTCGCGAATTGACGCGAATAAAAAAAACCCAAAAAATGTTTTTAATAAAAATATAAAATAATTTTATTGGCGGTTTGAAAATAAATAAAAAATATCGAGTTTTATTGATTACGGCGTTTAAAACAGATTCGTTATATTCGATTCGATAGTTCACGGTAAAAAAATTTAACCGCGCCCGCGGTTGCAATATTCTATAGAATAATTATTCTAAATATATTAAATCTAAAAAATTTAAATTAATTATGTTATAATAATTGATTATTGACTAAAATAAAGGAATATATTATATTATTAAAAAAAATTTTAACGGACAGACAATGAAAACTTATGATGTAATAGTTATAGGAGCGGGGCCGGCTGGAAGTTCTGCGGCAAGACATACTGCCAATAATAATTTAAAAACATTGCTTATAGATAAAAGTGTGTTTCCGCGAATAAAGCCCTGCGCCGCCGGATTGCCAAAACATATAAAAGAAATATTAGATTTTGATTATTCAAAAGTATTAAAGAAAATTTCAACAGCTACGATATTTACGTTTAATATGAAAAGTCCTGTAAAAATTCAAAACGACGAAGTGAAAATAGAAATGACGATGCGTTCTGATTTTGATACGCTGCTTGTTGAAAACGCAGTAAATTCCGGCGTTGAATTCAGAGACGGTCAAAGAGCGGTGGGTATTGAAGAAGATATAGATTCCGTAAAAGTAATAACAGAAAAAGAAAATTATTTTGCAAAATATGTTATTGGAGCGGACGGCGCGTTCAGCGTTGTTGCGAAAAGTTTGGGTTTAATGAAAGACCGTGTTATGGGATGGTCGATTAATGCGGAGGTATATGTTTCCAGCGGGCAGCTTGAGCGCCATGGAGATATGGTAAACATAGAAATGGGATTGGTTCCGGCGGGATATGCGTGGATTTTTCCAAAAGGGGATCATTTGTCTTGTGGAATAGGAACTAATATGACAAAAAATATTTTTAATTTTAAAAAATATCTTTTTGATTATTTGAATAATCATGATTCCACAAAAAATTATACAAAAATTTTTATGAAAGGACATCCGCTTCCGCATAGTTATTCGGAAAAAATTAAAATAAATACAAATAGAGTTTTTCTTGCGGGAGACGCGGCTTCGCTTGTAGAGCCGCTATCTGGCGAAGGCATTTATTACGCTATAAAAAGCGGGATTACCGCGGCAAAACATATATTAGAGAATATTAGAATAAACTCAAGTCCTGAAAATTATTCCAAAGAGATTGATAACACTTTGAGAAAAGAGTTTTATTATGCTGAAAGGTTTGCGCGCATATTTCATCAATTTCCAAAATTAACATACGAACTTGGAGTTTCAAACAAACTTGTAAACGGAAAATTTTTAAGTCTTCTAACAGGCGGAACAACATATCAAAAAATGTATGAGGAATTAAAACCGTTATATTCGAATGCTTTTTTTAAACCGGCGGTATCGATAATTTCAAAAATAAGTTCAATAGTCAAAAAAAAGGTAATCCGCTGATAAAGGATTCACATAAGCCGAATTTCATCGAAAAAGGATAATCGAATAATTTGCTCTTAATCCTTTTCCGGAAAATCGGCTTTATATAATATTCGAAAATAGTTTCGGGATTTTCTCGACTTTTTTAAAGTTAAAGATAAAAAAACGCTAAAACACTGTAATTTATATAGGTTTCAAAGCGTTTCAAAAAATCTTCTTGCCGTTAATGCTAGAAATTTACCGATAATAGAATAAAAAGTAAAACATAATTTTTAACCGCGAACGTCTTATTAGAAATTTCAAGTAAAAAATAAAAATTTAACAAGCAATTTTTTTTAAATCATCCATAATTTTTTTAGCATCGTCTTTAATTTTATAATCTCTATCTTCTTTTAAAATTCTGAAAATAACTTTTATCATTTGTCTTGCCAAACATCTTAACGCATGTAAATGCGCGCCTTTTCTGTTTCCATACTGACTTCTTTTTTTTAAATAATACTTTTCGTTTTCCTTATTGTATCGTATTGTTAAAAATGCTGCTCTTAAAATTGTATCTTTACAAATTTTATTACATCGTTTTATTTTTTTTGTGCCTTTAGATTCGCCTGAATCATTATTTAAACATACAACACCGCAATATGCCGCTAATTTAGATTCATTTGAAAAATTATCAATATTTCCTATTTCTCCTATAAAGCGGCTTGCTAATATCGTTCCAAATCCTGATACGCTTTTTATATGTTTTGCATTTTCGTTTTTTTCTCCAAGAGTTTCAAGCTTATTTTCTAAACTCTCAGATTCAACTATTATCTCTTTTATTCTTTTTATAAGAGATAATTTATTGTAGAAGTTGTGTCGGCAAGGTCCGTGTCAAACTTGGCATTTTTAACAATATTTAATATTTCTTGCGCTTTTTTTTCACCGATTCCATCTATACGTTTTAATTTTAATAATGTTAATTTTGAATATGTACTTGGATTAGAATATTTTTCTAAAAAATTTAAATTTGCTTTGTTTTGAATATTGCCTAATGTTAATAATACAGGACAAAAACTATTAAGATATTTTATTAACTCGACAGTCATAAGTTCTTAAGATTATTTTATATCCCCATTTTTTTGTAAT
>DAINAU010000279.1:0-3937 GCA_036733285.1 bacterium | reverse complement strand
TAATAACCGTCTTCAAATATTTAGCGCTGACGGTATTTTTTTTGATAAATTTGGCGGAACCGAGACAACCCAATTCAATACTCCAAAAGGAATAACCATTGATAACAATAATCGCGTATATATTTGCGATATGAATAATAATCGTATTCGAAAATTATCTTATACTCCGGTATTTGAAACCGCGTCTCCGATAGATTTAAAAATGTTGATGCAAATTAACCGTATGTATTTTCCAAAACATCCCGAAAGTTCAAAGCATTGTCAGCAGGGCAGAATATATTATAATACAACGGATAAATTAATTTATCAATTTATTAACGGTTTTTGGAGTAAAGTGTTGGAATGATTAATTGATTTTTTTCGGTTACTATGCGAACCTCGGCGGTTAAAAAAATAATAAACCCAAGATCGCATCGCGCAACTGCAAAAAGAATAAAAAAAGAGGATACAAAAAAGGTTACAATTTTTTGGGCAATAGTTCAAATTTATTAAATATAACGGGACGGTGAAAAAATGTATCAGAGATTTTTTACGCGTTTTGCTATTTTTTTAATAGTTTTATTTTTGAACATTAACGCCGGCTACTGCTGGTTCGGGGAGGACTGGTGGGACGACTTATCTAAAGTCGCTGACGACGGTTTACGGCAGGTTAAGGATTATTGCGGAAAATCAGTCGATTTCGGGCAAGATTGTCTTGGAAATGTCAAGGAAGGAACATTATCAGCCGCTGACCAAACCTATGGTTTTATCAGTTCAGCAAACGCTAAAATGTTCGCGTATTGTCAGGAAAAAACCGGTATTCCCGATATTTGCGGCATATTTTCAAAAATGACAATGGCGCCATTCGATATGTATAAAAATTCGATTGACAATTTCAAATTGACTTACGCTATCGGCGAGGAATTCGCTCCAAAATTGTATGACCTTGCCAAAGACCCTACCAACCTTGATAATTGGCAGAAACTTTGGGAAATCGCGAGCGGATTCAGAGGGTATTTGGTAGTAGAAACTTCCGATAATGTAAAAACAAAATTTGAACAAATCTTTACGGCGATACTTGTTATTGACCCGCTGGCAGACCCGAGCAGCAAAACCGGACCTATTAAAACTGTGTGCGTTAATCCGACAAATAACGGCGCTACATTTTCTTTCGTTTATAAAGTCCCGAAAATTGATTTCACTTCTTCGTCATGGAATGGTTCGCGAAATATGCGCGATGTTCAGCCGCATAATCTGTTTGTTGGGGTAATAATAGCTATGAAAAAAACCGGCGAATGGATGATTAATTATTCCAGCGCGACATCAGTTTTACAGCGCGCGCGCTGGACTGTTGATTTCAAAGACGATAAGCTTTGCGGGTCAATTGAGCCGGAAGGAAATAATATTGATAATATTCCGCGCGGTCTTGTATATTCAGACCCTGAAAATATTGATAAAATCAGAAATTTTATGTCTTCGCCTGACGACAATGACAAAAAAAAATCTTCATCAGACGGCGTAATGGTGAACGGTGTCATTAACCTTGATATGATTAACGAAAAAGCAGAAGTGTTTACTCCCAAAGGCGATATCGTAATACCAAATAAAAAAGGCAAGCCGCTCCATTACACAAATATTTTAACGCTGCGGCTTCTCTATACAAGCGGCTATCTCGACTGCAATGATATTTTCACTGTCGGCACTGACGGCAACGCGCCGGGGATTGATAAGCAATGGAAAATATTTAATATAAACGACCCGAATAATACCGGCCGCGTTCATTTCGGCGATATTGTCGCGCTGCATTGTATGGACCACGGTCAGCCGGAATATTTTCTATCAAATCAGGACAACAATAACGCTGAACTTTATAAATACCTTGACCAGGATAAACACGGAAGCGTAGGAACTAAAAATACTATACCGAACTCTAATTTTTTTCACCATCCCAAAGCTCAATGGCAATTGTTTAATCCCGATAATCCCGACGACCGCGGCGAAATTCTGTCCGGCCATTATATAGCAATAAAAAATCTTGAATCTCAAATGTTTTTAGGAGGCGAACATACTGCCCAATCGGTTATTAATTCAATGCGCAATCAGAAATCAATCTGGATGGTTGAATTTGCGCCTGATGTCGAACAGCCAGCGAATCTGTTTGTCGCTGATGACCCGAACGGCTGGGAAATTTCGCTTTTCGGGGATTTCACGGGTCGCGGCGACTGGAAATATTATTTTAACTGGTTTTCAAGAAACGGCGCGAATTTTTCCGGAAACAGCAATGACAAACTGAATCCTTTATCAATTAACGGTTCTTTTTACTCGACATTAGCCGACGGTTCGCTCAATAAAGTATCGTTCACAAGCACGGAATTTCCAAATCTTTCGTTCAGAGGCAGCATTCGTGAAAATGGTTTTTATATCGGAACAGTTTATAACGGCGATACTGTTGTCGGTTCTTTTTATCTTTCAAATGTTGATAAATTCACTTTCAATAATAATGCTATAGTCGCATTGCGGTCGCTTGACAATAATAAATATTTAGGCGTAATGGATTATCAGCAGAATTTAATTGCCGGTTTTGACAGCCCTTCTGAATCGAATAATTCGTTAATTTTTAAAATTGAAAATAATAACGGTTTTATAAAATTCAAGGCGCAGAAAGGCGATTTGAATATTAAGACCGCAACGAAATTTTATAATAATCTCGATTCAAAATGGATATTATACAGGCCGGACGAACTGACTTTTGATAAACCTGTAAATTTATATTCAGTAAGATATCGCGGATATTTAATAGGAAACGGCGGCGGTAATGTCGCGCCATGGGGCAGCGATAATGCAGATGCGAATACGCAGTGGAAATTAAAGGATATAAGTAACTGGTCGCAGGGAAAAATTTATTTGAGGCAGTATGTCGGTATTTACAGCGATTTATACAGTTCATATCTTTCGGCAGAAGGCAGCGTTAATATTGATAAAGACCGATACGGTCAGGTTTATAACAACAGACAGAAATGGATTATGGTCAATCCTTGGAATGGAAATTCCACTGATAAAGTCAATAGCGGCGATATAGTTTCATTTTGGAGTCTTGATACGCAAAAATATCTTGACGCTGACGACGATAAATGCACGCCGAACGGCGGCGATTGCAACATTGACAAGCAGTGGAAAGTCGATGTTCTTGAACCAAAAGATAATCAGATTTATTTTGACGAGCCGTTAATTATAAGTTCCGCCTGTTATAATCAATATCTGGACGGCATTTTAATAAATCCGCTGATTTCGGCGCGCGGCGAAAATCCAAACAGTCAGTGGCAATATTTTAAACTCGAAAAGACAGACCAATCCCGAAATACAGTATATTACGGGGATATTGTAATTATTAGAAATTCAGGAAGCAATAAAATTATGGGACGCGACGGGCATTCTGTTATTCAAATGTCTGATGACAACAGGAATAATAACAAATGTAAATGGTTTGTATTAAAAGCAGGCGCGGAAAACTGTCGCGGCGTAATCTGCGCCGGAGATATGCTGCTTTTTAGAAATCTGGAAACAAACCAGTATCTTGACGCTGACGATGACAAATGCACGGCAGACGGCGGCGGCGCGGATATAGATAAATGCTGGATAATCCAGAATGTTTCGTATTATCACTCTGAAAATTTCAATATTCAGGCGGCGCGGCTGCGCAGCGTTTCGACGAACGTATATCTCCGTTTTCTCAATGGTCAGTTTATTTCAAACGCGCCGTTTGACGCAAACAAACCGGCAAACCGCGACGAAGGGTCTGGTATTATTGTTGAAAGAATCAGATAATAAAAATTGCGATAATAAAAAATGGGAACGGTTCCAATTTATAAGATTGAAAATTGTAGGATTGAAACTTTTAAAAAACAGGAGATGGTATGATAAATAAAATATAGCGCGGGTTAACTTCGCGAAGTAAAAT
>DAINAU010000278.1:0-3944 GCA_036733285.1 bacterium | reverse complement strand
TAAATGGTATATTGAAAAATGGCAGACAAAAGTCGGAGACATTTATTACAAAGCTTATACATTGACTTCAATACCTAAATCAATGATCGATGAAGCGTATGGAGAAGCCATTGACACTGAAAAGGAAAAATTGAAAGAGAAAATAAAAGAAGCAAAAAATTTTCAGGCTAAGAAGCAAATGGAAGATGCATTAAACGCATTTGATAAAATGAAAGAATCAGGATTTGGGAATAATTAATTTTTTTTAATATTTTTTTTGGAGGTTTATTACTATGAAAAAGATTTTATTATTAAGTACAATTTTTGTTTTGAGTTTGAGTTTATCTGTTTTTAGTTTTGGATTGCCGAAACTTGGCGGTTCTTCTGGCGGCGCTGATTTTTCAAAATACGACAAAGCAATGGAAAAAATTGGATATGTTGTTTTGATTCAAGAATTAAATGAAAGTATTCTGAAAAAAGGCGATGTAATAGAAAAGCTTTTGCAAAGCGAACAAGAAATTGAGAAATTAAAACAATTATCTACTTTAAATGAAACTCAAAAAGGAGATTTAGAAAGATTGGAAAAAGAGCAAAAAGACAAAGAAAAAGAACTGAAAGATCTAAACAAGCAATTGAAAAAAATTGATGGGAAAATTAAAGATGATAAAATAATTTCTAAACTTAATCCAGAAGCGGAAGCAAAAAAATTGACTGATTCGATTGATTCTAAAAAAGATGAAATTGAAGAATCAGAGAAAACAAAAGAAAGTCAATTATCACAAATTGCTAAAAGCGAAAAAGGATTAAAGAAATATAAAGACGATTTAGACGATCTGAAATTGCGGACAGTTGTGGCTTTAGGTCTTAATGCAGGAGTATTTTTTCTTGTAAAAGACGCTGTTCAAGATGTTATTGAATTGTCGAAAACGATTAAAGACGACGCACAAAAAGACGCAATAAAAGGCGCTAAATATGTATCTGCATTTGCTACAGGGGTAGTTGTTGTTCCTAAATTTGTTTCTCAAATTGGTGATACTGTTAAAAATATGAATAGGATCAATAGATTTGCCAAAGCTATGAAAGGTGAAGATGTCAATAAGGATAAAGAATAATTGAATATAAATAACAGTAGCGGGCTTTTATGTTAAAAAAATATATAATGCCCGCTACTGTTATTTTAAAGTGAGGATTTATGAAATACATATTATTATTTATAATTTTTATTTTTAGTAATTCAATGATGTATGCTAATAACCAAAAACCGATATTAGAAATTATTGAATGTAGATTTGCCCAAGAACTATTGAATAAAAAACTTTTTGAAAAAACAGGAAAATATTCTGATATATATTTTATTGAACCTTCATCAATGATAGCTTCTGTAGAAGGAATATTCAATGAATTAAATATTTTTCAAATATATACAAATCGAAATATTAGTCTTTTTCAAGACTATTCAAAAAAAACTCAATTAGGATTATATCGAAATGAAATAACAGATATTGAAAAACAAAATCCTGATTTTTTATGTATATTCGAAATAACAGATATTAAAGAAACTGAGGAAAATAGAAGCGGTTATTATTATATATTTACAGAATTATCTATTTCATTAAAAATTTTTGACGCTAATTCTAAATCAAAAGAAACTTTTTATTCCACATCAGTAAAAAAGGATATGAAAGAAAAAGCAATTTTCTATGAAAATGAATGGACTTATCGGGAAGCAACAAGTAAAAAATTGAGCAAATTGTTTCAACAAAGCATAGAGGAATTAAAAAATAATTTAAAAAATTATTTTTTCCCTCGTGGATTGATTGTAGATAAAATTGATAAAGAAAATTTTCAAGTAAAAATTAATGACGAAAAATTTTTTACAAAAAACAACGATGTCATAATTTTCGAGGAAGAATTTAAAAAAATAGATGGAAAAATTTCAGCATATCAGATTACTGTTGCCGAAGGGATAATCGAAGATATCGGCAAAGATAATATGAAAATTAAAATAAAAAAAAATGAATCCAAAAAAAAAGTGAAAACTGAAATGCTTGTTCAATTAAAGGATTCACCTTTTAGTAAAAAAAGTAATATCCGAAGTATTATTTCAGAATCAATAATTGAAATGATACCACAGCAAAAACCGGATTGGGTCATAAACGAACCAACAGAAGAAAAGGATAATTTAATTTTTATCGGTTCTTCAGAATTGAAAAGTAGTGAAGTTGAAGCGCGAAATGAAGCATATAGAGACGCTGTGAAAAAGTTTGCGCAATATTGCGGAATAAAAGTTATAGAAATTGCAACAAGAAATCTTTCGTTTGAAGGATTGGCGAGCGATATAAAAAATCCTGATATAATGGAACAAAAAAAAGAAAGTCAGGTGACAAATATTTTTGTAAGCAGGGCAAAAGCAAGAAGTTGGTTTATAACAAAAAAAAATATTGTTTATTCAGACAATACTTCTGGTATTGGTTTAGAGGCAAAAGTAAAAGTAGAAGTTCCGCAGTCCGAATATGAAAAAGCAAAATATGAATATGAACAGCGAAAATTAAATAATGTTTTATTTTATTTTGATTTTCAAGGAGTAGAAGATTCAGAATTAAAAGCAGAAATTGAAAATGATTTATCGAATTTTATTAGTCAAAAAATGTCTATTTCCAAAAAAATAAATTATGAAAACATAAGAGATAAAATAAATATACGATTTTTCAATGATTTTTTTAATGAAGAAAATAAAAGTAAACTAAAAGATTTAAAAATAGACGGAGTTATAAATTTCCGTGTTTCGTTTTTATTTGACGGAAAATTTGGAGAAATTGAATCTTTCAAATGTTCTACATCAGTTAAATTAACAAATTTATCTGATATAAGCAGTGATAATGACGGAATATACGAAAATAAAAAAGGACGCGGTTTTAATAAATTGTTAGCACAAAAAGAAGCATGGAGAAAAGTAAAATTATCATTACAATAAAACAAAACATCGGTTATCTTAGACCTGCCGTTCGCACCGCAAGCGGTGCGACCTTTCAGGACACCGCGCAAGCGCGGCGTCGGCAGGTCTTGTCCGTTATCTGCAATAGCCCAAAATTCAAAGAGATGATTGCAGAACCAAAAAAATAAGTTAATATGAAAAAATATATGATTGCACTTGACTTATGATATCATCTGTGATATTATAAATGATATGACACAACGAATTATTAAAGATATAAAAAAGATTTTACAGAGTCAAAAAAATGTTTCGCTGGAAACTTTAAATAAAATATTGATTTTTTTTGATTATACCTGTAGACAACCAAGAAGTGGAAGCAGTCATTATACTTTTAGTAAATCTGGTTGCAAACATATAATCACAATTCCGTTTAATCGCCCATTGAAAGAAATATATGTAAAAACTGTCATCAAGTTATTGGACTTGGAGGTTTGGTATGAAAAAAATAAATAATATTAATTACTATATGTCATTACCTTACACAATACAAACAATAAAAAATGAGGATAATTCCTATTTTGTCACTATTAAGGAATTGCCGGGTTGTATGTCTGAAGGTAACAATCTCCAAGACGCTTATACTATTATAACTGACGCGATGAAAGCATGGTTTGAAACAGCAATCGAAGATAATATTGATATTCCTTTGCCTGAAAGCATGCAGGAAACTCAATACAGTGGGAGAGTATTAGTTCGATTGCAAAAATCATTACATAGAGATTTAATTCAAGATGCGCAAAAAGAAGGTATAAGCCTAAATTCATATATAAATAATCTTATTATAACAAAAAATACTGAAAAAAACATACTTGATAAAATGACTTCATCAATTTATGGTCGAAAACATTTACGGCATAAAAATAAAAAAGAACTTATCTTTTCATAATGCCAAATATTTGAAGATGGGCTACAGCCGATAACTTATGCTTATACCTCGACGCTGCGCGTCGGCACTTCGTGTCATTTTGCC
>DAINAU010000277.1:0-3958 GCA_036733285.1 bacterium | reverse complement strand
GTTTGCAAGTTGCGCAGCCGAAGCGCGGAATATATGAAATCCGGCAAGCCCCTCGCTGCCAGCTCCGCTGTAAGCAGGACTGTCCCATTTTACAGTTATTTGACCTAATACGCTTGTGTCAAAACCAGTTATATTCGGCGTTGACGGCGCTATTGTATCAGCATTTAAAGAAGTATCGATTTCGCTGAATCTATATGGCTGATAAAGCAATTTATTTTTATACGCGCCTGTAAAACGGTTATTATACAAAACGCCGGAATCTGTTGTTGTCCAGTAATTATTCCGCATATCGTATGCAACATCTACAGTATTATTGACAAGCGACGAATTTGTTCCATAAATATTGTTATTATTGAGAACATTGCTTGTGTCAAAAGCTGCATTTGTAAATGTAAATGCCGCGGCGTTTGTGTTAATTGTATTCAATTCAAATTTATTAGAAATGCCGCCTGCAAATCCGGCGATATACTCTGTTCTGTTATTGGCAAGTATTCTATTTAATATAAAAATATTGCTGTCGCTGCCGGAATTTAAATACATTCCATAACCCATATTACCGTTAATAATATTACTTGAAAAATTATTATTATCAGAGCCGGTCAAATATATTCCGTAATGCGTTGCAAGCGAGCCGTTATTATTAAATGTATTGTTGAAAATAGAATTATTATGAGAGTTCCCCAAATACGCTGCATATTCGCCAAGATTATTTTCAATTGTATTATTGCGTATTACAGCGCTGTCTGTATTAATTAAATATATACCGCGCGCATTATTCCCTGTAATTGTGTTATTTTCAAATAACGGCTGTTTTAGATATTGAAGATAAACCGAATTTCTTGTGGCTGAATTTCCGCCGTTTCGTATGATATTGCCTGTTATTGTGTCGCTATATGAAGGATTGCCTGAAGTGGCAGATATATACAAACCATTCATTGCCCAACTGTCAATAACATTATTTGTAAGAACTGATGATAAACAATATTCAAGATAAATACCTGAATGCGAACTGCTGTATATTGTATTTGAATTGAAAATATTATCGCGCAATACCGAAATAGTAAAAGCAGCTTTAATCCCATACTGGCTGTTTGCAATATAATTACTGTCAATCCGGTTATATGATGAGCTTGATATATTTATGCCGTATTGATTGTTTGTAATCGAATTGCTGTCCGCTCTGTTGAAATCCGAGCCGCTTAAAAAATCAATGCCATATTGATTGTTTGACATAATGTTGTTATACACATAGCTCGAATCTCCGTCGTTGAATACTAAACCTTTTGTATTATCATTAAATCTATTTGATTCAGCGCGTAAATAAAGTCCGCCTGACGCCCATAATAAACCAAAATTCAAATTATTATAATAATTATTATAATAAAAATTATTTTTTCCTCTGTCATACGAACCGGATCCTACACGCGAAACTCCGTAAAATGCGTTGTTACGGACAATATTGGTTTCAGCGTTTGTTTCCAGCCATGCGCCGTAAGCCGAATTTGAATTAGATGTAATGGTATTGCTGTCAATAATATTTGAATCTGATGAAATAGACATACCGTAACCACCGCTACCAGAAACATAAATATTATTTATAATATTGTTAAAAATATAATTGCTGTCCGCGCCGCTTGAAACACTTAATCCGAAATTATAAAAATCAATCCTGTTATCTGATACTATTCCGTTTGTAAAACCGCTGTTCAATGATATTGCGCTGCCGGTTCCTGAATTGAAACTGTTATTTTTTATCTGAACGCCTGAAGCATTATACAACAATATGCCATTCAAAGAATTCAAAACAATATTGTTTAAAAAATGATTATTATACTGCATCCCTGCGCTTGAATAGGATTGAATGCTTCTTGAATTATTCGCAAAATATGAATTTCTTATTGTAACCGAATCGCTATTTCTGTAAAAATAAAAACCAACCGACTGAACATTTCCGTTACAGTTCGTTATAGAAATATTTTCAAATACAGACGAATCGCAGCCGTCGAGATATATTCCGTAACACGCGTCTTTTACGGTAAAATTGTTAATTCTAATGCCTGATACATTTGTAAATTTTACTGCGACATTATTGAAATTTATCGAATCTCCGGTCGGGTCGATTATTACTGTAGCTGAATCTTCGCCGATTATTTTCAAATCGTTTTTGGTTATTGTCAACGCTTCGTTATATATTCCGGCTTTTATAAAAATCGTATCGCCTGAATTTGCCGCTGTAAGCGCGGCGCCTATCGTCTTTTTCGGATGCTCAGTATCTGAACCTGTATTTGCATCGTTTCCGTTCGCGGCATCAACATAAACAGCCGAAATTCTTAAAGGTATTACTTTAACCTTATCCGAATACCAGCTTTCATTGCTATATGTTTGACCATTATTTGTATGCCTGTCAAATGCTGTTACTCGATAATAATATGTATCTGATATTAAAATATCAGTGTCAGTCCAACTTGTCGCCGTATGGTCAACAGTCGCAAATTTATACATATACCAATTTGATGTGTCGCCGTTCAATAATTGAGTTTCTTTGGCTCTGAAAATATTATAACCGGCAAGTCCGTCGCCGCCAGCCGCGCCGCTGCCATAACTTGACGCTGTCCAATTAATTGTAATTCTGCCGCTTGTAGATGTATCTGAGGAGGTTATTGTTACCGCGCCGGGCGCAATGGTGTCTGCGTTTATTGCCGTATCAAATTCGTTTAAACTATACGGTTGCCAGAATATTTTGCTTGACTGCGTTCCTTTTATTCTTCCGCTTATTACAGAACTGTCGCTTACCGCCCAATAATTATTTGAAAACGATAAATTGTTTACCGATACATTATATACTCCCGAATCAATATTGGTTGACGATGTTTGAATATTGTTTGCCGTAAATGTATCCGCCTGCGAATCGGTTTCAAAATAAATTTGATATTGACTATTAGATTTAATATCATTTTGCGCAAACAAATTATTCGAACTTGATTCCATCTGTATTCCGGAAACTGAATTTGAGTTGAATATATTGTTTGAAAATTTATTATTAGAACTTGTGAACATATTTACGCCGCGCGTATTTGAAGTGAAAAAATTATTGATAAACGTATTATTGGAACTGGTATTCAAAGTGAAACCATTGTATTGATTTGAGGTTGCGTAGTTATTTGAAAATATGTTTCCCGAACCTGAATTTATATAAAAACCGTTGTTATTGGAATTAGCCGAATTATTGGTTAACGCGGCGTTAGTTTCGCTTTCAAGCATAAAACCTTGTGACGAATTAGAAATTGCCAAATTATTTACCAGCGAGTTATTTAAATTCGATTTCAAATAAAATCCATGCGATGCATTAGAACGGGCAATATTATTGACAATCGCATTGTTTGAATTTGAATCCAACAGAAATCCGTAGAAATTGGTTGTTGCATTACAATTTTGTATGGCGTTTGAACAACTGCCGTTATACAAATACACGCCCGAGCCTTGACCGCCGGTTTTACCGCACCAATCTGCAGTTACATTATCGATTATCGATGTGTCCACATTATTAAAATAAATGCCGTAATAACAGTTCGTAATCCGCAAGCCGCTGATGCGCAATTTATTTTTATCTTGCGCGAAAATTCCATAAAGAGTTGTAGCAGTCGAATCGCCAACCGGATCAATAATCGTCGTAGTTGAATCCGCGCCGACAAGCGCGATATTACTTTGCGTAAATACTATTGTTTCGGAATATGTTCCGGCTACAAGCATTATCGTATCATTCTGCGAGACTGCGCTCATAGCTTTATTTATTGTTCGATACGGCAAGTTTCCAGAACCCTCGTTCAATGTGTCCGAACCGGTAGCCGGATTTACATACCATATAGGTCCGTTATACGGAGCCGAGCAAATTTTTGCAGTCGAAAACCAACTTTCATTATAATATGTCTGTCCGTTTGTTATATGACTGTCAAACGCC
>DAINAU010000276.1:0-3965 GCA_036733285.1 bacterium | reverse complement strand
AAATTTACGGCTTTAGCCGTAAATCATATGTTTTTAAGATTTTGAAAAATTGTTTAAAACAAGTATTCTATGCTGTCTGAACAATTTTTCAAAATTCTTATGCAGTTTCCGGGGTTAATATTTCAAAGGGGGTATTTTGAAATGAAATCTGTAGAAATAAACGTTAATGATTTTAACGTTAATCCTGCGACGCTATGGAAGAATCAATGGCTGTTATTGAGCGCGGGCGAATTTGAAAATCAAAATTTTAATATAATGACTGTAGCCTGGGGCGGATTTGGAATTATGTGGGATAAACCCATAGCTATGATAGCGGTAAGACCATCGAGATACACGTTTGAATTCATTGAAAAATTCAACGCATTTTCGCTATCGGCGTTTCCGGAAAAATTAAAAAATAAATTGATGATTTGCGGAACAAAATCAGGCAGAACAACAGATAAAATAAAAGAGAGCGGGTTCGTTCCGGTAAAATCCAAAAAAATATGCGCGCCTTCGTTCAAGGAAGCGGAATTAACGATAGAATGTAAAAAATTATATTTCGACGATTTCAAACCAATGAGATTTCTATCGGGAGATATTGAAGGAATTTATAACGGCTCGGATTATCACAGAATGTATTTCGGCGAAATAGTTTATATCAAAGGAATTGAAAAGTATTGTAATTTTTTCAAGGGAGGGGGAAAATTATGTTAAACGGATTAAATGGAATTAATCAGGATTTTTTGACAAGAACGCTTGATACTAATCAGACGGGTCTTCTTAAATCGATGCAGAAATTGGCGTCGGGGAAACAGATTAATTCGGCTGGAGACAATGCCGCAGGACTTGCGGTTTTATCGAGATTATTAAATCAATATGCGGGCGAACAACAAGCGGCTTACAACGTTCAAGACGCGTATTCTGTAATGCAGGTTGCGGAAGGCGGATTTGAAGCGGTATCAAGCATCCAACAAAGACTAAAAGAACTTGCGGTTCAATCATCGAATGGAACGTTAACCGACGATGACAGAGCTTTGCTTCAGTCTGAGGCGGACCAGCTTATCGACGAACTTGACCGGTTGTCGGACACTGTGGAATTCAACGGGCAGAAACTTCTTGACGGAAGTTTTGAATTGGGTTCTGGAGATTTTACGGCTCAAGCCGGAGCCAACGCGGGAGAAACAATATCTTTGAATATTTCAGGCGTAGACGCTCAAAGTTTGGGGCTTCAAAATTTCGATATAAGTTCGGCGGCATCCGCGGAACAATCGATTGAGAAAATCGACCAAAGCATAAATACCGTTTCCGAATACAAGTCCAAAATCGGAGCTTATCAAAACAGACTTGAAGAAACATATGATTTTCTTGGCAAACAGATTGAAAACGCGGGTTCGTCGGCTTCTATAATAGGCGATACGGATTTTGCCCTTGAAATTTTAAATAAAACCAAACAAGCTATGCTTGGGAATATTAATTTATCGCTTATTGCTCAAGGCAATATTTTAAGTTCAAACGCGTTTGGTTTATTTTCATAGATTAAACCAATAAGCCGAATTTCATTGGAAAAGGAATAATTTTATTGCATTACACTATTAACAAAATTATTCTTTTTCCTGAAATTCGATTTGAATCTATAAAAATTCGATTTTAAAAAACGCCATGTTCAATTTTTCACGGCAAAATTCGGATAATATAATTTTTCTTGAGAATTCAGCCGTAACCGGCGATACCGAATCATATTTATTTTTATCTCCGTTAGAAATTATAACCGCGAATTCGTATGCGGAAACAGAGTCTGCGTTTGAAAAAATCGAAAACCGATTAAAAGAAAATTATTGCATAGCGGGTTTTTTCAGTTATGAATTAGGATATTTTTTTGACGATTTTTTTAAAGATAAAATTGTTACGCCTTCAAATTTTCCTTTGTTATATCTTGGGGTTTATAAAAAGGCAACCCTCATAAAACAAGGCGAAAAATCTAAAATAAAAATTTTATTGAAACGGCTCTTTAATAAAATTTATTCCAAAAAAAATTTTAAAATCTCCGGCGTAGAACTTTCCGAATCATATAACGATTATAGAAAAAAAATAACGCAAATAAAAAAATCGCTGGTTTCCGGAGACGTTTATCAAGCGAATTATACTATAAAATATAAATTTAAATTTTCGGGAAACCCTTATCTTTTGTATGAATCGTTAAAAAACGCTCAGCCTGTAAATTACGGCGTTTTTATGAAATTCGGAGACGCATATATAATATCGTTATCGCCGGAACTTTTCTTTAAAAAAAATGGTTTGGAAATAACCTGCAAACCAATGAAAGGAACTATAAAAAGAGGAGTTTCAAACTATGAAGACGGCATACAATTAAAACGGCTTTTACGTTCAGAAAAAGAAAAAGCTGAAAATCTTATGATTGTAGATTTGATAAGAAACGATATTGGTAAAATAGCTGGAAAAAACGGGGTTGAGGTTAAAGAACTTTTTCAAATAGAAAAATACCGTTCGGTATTTCAAATGACTTCGACTGTTGCCGGCGTTTTGAAAAAGGACTCTGATTATAAAGAAATATTTAAAGCGTTATTTCCTTGCGGTTCGGTTACCGGCGCTCCGAAACTATCGGCGATGAATTTGATTTATCGGCTTGAAAACGAGCCGAGAAACGCATATTGTGGAGCGATAGGCGCCTTTTTTCCCGATAAAAAAGCGGTTTTTAATGTGGCGATAAGAACTGTAATGATTCGCAAAGGACTCGGCGAACTGGGAATAGGCGGAGGTATCACAATAGGTTCTTCGGCAAAAAAAGAATTTGAGGAATGTTTGTTAAAATCAAATTTTTTTTTAAACGCCGGATTATATAAACAATTCAAATTATTAGAATCTATATTATGGAAAAATTCGCGGTTTAAATATATTCAAGAACATTTGTCAAGATTATCGGAATCGGCTCGATATTTTGGATTTAAATTTGAAAAAGAGATAATTGAAAAAAAGATTACGGAGTATGCAAGGAAAAATTTCATTGATAAAAAAGCGTATAAAACCAGAATATTATTAAACGAATCCGGTATGATTAGAATAATTAAAAAAAAATTATGTTCAATCGATTTTAATAAAAAAAAACTTCGATTCATAACAATGTCAGTTATAAATGTAGATTCGAAAAATGCGTTTTTGTATCATAAAACCACAAATAGAAAATTTTATAATAGCGAATATAAAAAATATAGGAAAGCCGGATTCTACGACGTGATTTTTAAGAATGAAAACGATGAAATAACCGAAGGTTCATTTAATAATATTGCTGTAAAACTGAACGGCAAATTCTATACTCCGCCGTTTTTTTGCGGATTGCTTGATGGAATTATGCGAAAAAAATTAATCGAAGAAAAAAAAAATTATTGAAAAACGCCTATTTGAAAAAAATTTGGCGGAGGCGGAAGAAATATACTTATTCAATTCCGTAAGAGGAATAATACCGGTTAAATATGAAAAAGGATAGATACAATTCGTAACGAAGCGAAGTATCTTTCCTTTTCCGATAAATCGGCTTAACCGAAGTTTCGCAACTTTTTAGCGAAACTTCGGGTAAAACCCGTCTTTCGGAAAATTAAGCATTTAATTTTCAAGGGCTTGAAAATTAAAAATGTCAAAAACCGAAAAATAGTGCCAAAAAGTTGAATTTTGATTGATTTTCCCCTTGACATTCTACGTATTTTATGATATAATAAAATCATGTATATAAGAGAATCTAATTTTTATTCCAAAACGGCTAAAAAAAGCTATACATATCATAAACTTGTTGAAACAATCGCAACGGATAAAGGACCAAGGCAAAAACTAATATTAAATCTGGGATGTCTCGAGTTAGATAAAAAGTATTGGAAAGAATTATCAAAACTTATTGAAGCAAAATTATTAGGAATCCAGTGTAAATTGTAATCGAAAACTGCCACAAGATTGTAATTGAAAAGTGACACAAG
>DAINAU010000275.1:0-3978 GCA_036733285.1 bacterium | reverse complement strand
AAAGTTTTGTATGTTCACGCCCATGGTCCTGGATTATTGCATACGGTTAAACCTGTTAGAAATTTAAAAGATTTAAAAGGTTTGAAAATAAGAGCCACCGGATTGAGCGGTGAAATAGTTAAAGCGTTAGGCGCAGTTCCGGTTGGACTTGCGCAGGGAGAAACATACGAAGCTTTGCAAAGAGGCACTGCTGAAGGAACTTTTGGACCGATAGAAGTTTTAAAGGGATGGAAACAGGCGGAAGTTGTGAAGTCAACTACTGATTGTTACAACGTGGGATATACCACGGCTATGTTTGTTGTAATGAACAAAACCAAATGGGAATCGCTTCCTGAAGATATTAAAAAAATATTTGAAGAAACCAGTTCCGAATGGGTTTTAAAACATGGCGAAATATGGGATAAAATCGACGCTGAAGGCAGAGAATACACTGTTTCGTGGAAAAATCAGATTATATCTCTCGACGATAAAGAAAAAGAAGAATGGAATAAAAGAGTCGCGCCTGTTATTCAGGATTATATAAAGAACACTCCGGACGGCGAAAAATATATATCGTCGCTTCGCGAATTGCTTACCAAACATTTGAAATAAACTGTGAAATGAATTTTTTAGATAAAATCGCGAATGTTTATTCGCGGCTGTTGTTTTATGTTGCCGGCGCCGCAATAATCGTAATGATGTTGTTGACTGCCACAGACGTGATTTTGAGATTTTTTAGAAAACCTATAACCGGCGCTTCCGAGCTTGCCGGTTTTTTAGGAGCCTTATCAATCTCGTTTGCGCTTGCTTACACTACGGTTCAAAAAGGGCATATTTCCGTAAATATAATAACAAGATTGTTTAAAGAACGTTATCAGAGATTGATTTCTTTAACAACAAATTTCATTGGTATGTTTTTTTTATATTATATGTCTTATCAGCTTTTTGTCTACGGAAAAAAAATCGCCGAGAGCGGCGAGGTTTCATTAACGCTTCAATTCCCTTTTCATTATGTCGTCTATTCCGTGAGTTTAGCTGTTTTTTCCGTAAGCGTTATTGAATTAATTACCATTATTAATATTTTGTCGGAAATATTCAGGAGGAAATTAAAACAGACAAATCTGATTTAATATTTTAGAATGACAATTACAGCAATAGGCATAGCCGGTTTCACGGCGTTATTAATTCTGTTATTTTCAAATATTCCGATAGCGCTTGCAATGGGCGCCGTGGGATTTGCCGGATATGCGGCTATAGTTAATTTTCAAGCTGCGTTAAGCGTTCTCTCTTTGACGACATGGGACGTTTTATCCTCTTATAGTTTGACCGTAATTCCTTTATTCATATTAATGGGTCAAATCGCTTTTCATACCGGAATCAGCAAGGGACTATTTAAAGCCGCTTACGTTTGGATAGGACATAAACCCGGCGGTCTGGCTATGGCCACAGTCGCGGCTTGCGCCGGATTTTCCGCTATTTGCGGCTCGACGAACGCCGCAGCCGCAACAATGGCTACTGTTACGATTCCTGAAATGAAAAGATACAAATACAGCGTTCGGCTTGCGGCCGGAACCGTAGCAGCCGCGGGAAGTCTCGGCATATTAATTCCTCCGAGCGTTATATTTATCGTATATGGAATTATGACTCAACAATCAATAGGCCAACTTTTTGCCGCAGGCATTTTGCCGGGAGTATTATTGAGCTTTTTATTTATTGCTGTGATTTATATTCAGGTTTTGATTAAACCTTCGCTTGCGCCCGCCGCTGAAAAATCATCGTTAAAAGAAAAAATTCAATCGCTTAAAGAAATTATCGAAACATTAATTTTATTCGGATTGATAATGGGCGGAATTTTTACGGGAATCTTTACGCCCACGGAAGCCGCCGCAATCGGCGCTTTTTTAATAATGATAATAGCTATGTTTAGAAGACAGCTTACTTTTAATATCATAATAAAATCTCTGATGGACACGGCTAAAATCAGTTGTATGATTATGATGGTGGTTCTCGGCGCCGAGATATTCGGAAAATTTTTAGCTATAACTCAGATTCCGTTTGACATAGCGGAATGGGTAAGTTCTATAAGTTTATCTCCCAAAATTATTATGTTTATAATAGTTTTAATTTATATAGCCGGCGGCTGTTTTATGGATTCGCTTGCTATGATTATGCTTACGGTTCCGATTTTTTATCCCGTTGTAATGAAACTCGGTTTTGATCCTATATGGTTTGGCGTCGTGATTGTGTTGATTACTGAAATGGGAGTTATTACGCCGCCTGTGGGTATAAATGTTTTTGTCGTCCACGCAGTAGCGAAAGATATTTCAATCGAAGATATTTTTATAGGCGCGGCGCCTATGCTTTTAGCTTTGCTGACTTGCGTATTGCTTCTGTTCATATTTCCGCAGATTGTTACTATGTTGCCTTCTTTGTTGTTTTAAATAATAAAAGTCCGTATATGGAGTTTATATTAAAACTTTGCGAAAATCCCAAATATTCAGAATATGCTGTTATGTTAAAATCTCCGGCTGAAATTTTATTGAATTCTGAGAATACCGTTAATATGACCGCCGATGAAAAATATGGAATTTTTGTCGAATCCATAAACAAGTTGCGTTCAAAAATTTTATCTTGAAAATCGGCGGGTAAATTATTTCGCGGTCTACTGCGCAATGCGGGGCGCAATTTTCTATGCAAGGTTTGAGATTTTTAGCGTCATTTCAAATTTCGGGAAACGGAATAATTTTAGCGCTAAAATTATATTTTTTTCCGGGAAAATTCAGATTTATCGTCTTACAAATTTTTTTCTTACTTTATAATAAAATATAAATAAATATAAAAATCCTTAAATAAAAATTCAAGAAATAATTAAACCCGAATAATGCAATAAAAACAGTGAAGTTTTTCAAAACATATATACGCGCTTGTTAAAACTTCTAAAACCTGAAAACTGACAAGTAAAAATTAATTCTATTGAAAAAGCGCTCAAAATCAATGTTTTTCCTTACTTCCAGCGCTTTTTCAAAATTCTAATGCAGTTTTCAGGTTAAAAATAGTTTTTGCAGGGCGTTTGAAAATAAATAAAAAAATATGGATTTTTAAAGATTTGATTTTTTGAACGGCGCAACTTTAAATTTGACACCTTTTTACCCGGTATAACAAAAAAATCACTTATCTTTAATTTTTAATTATTTAAAAAATGAAGATAACTTTTTTATTTTCAATAAATAAAATCTCGTAACATAAATTTTGATATGGAATAAAAATTGCTAAAATATTATTGACTAATGTTTTATTTTATATTATAAATAAACAGTAACTAAAACGGGGGTTTCCGGTTATGATATATAAATTAAAAAAAAGTTATATTTTATTAAGCGTCATATTTATTTTTATTTTTTATATTTCGGCGCTGAACGCTCTGGATAATAATTCGTGGGAAGCTTTAGCTCCTTTCCCGGATGGACAAAAACCTGGTCCCGGATATACTTTAATTACAGCAAACGGCAATAATAATGTATTTGTTATAGCGGGAGCAATGTCTTCTACTAATAACAGACATTTATATAAATATAATTATGATAATAATACTTGGACGCGATTGAACAGTTATGGAACTAATGTATTTAATAGAGGATCCTGCGGAGCGTGGAATGGGGGCAATTATATTTACGCGTTAAGAGGCACTGCAAATAACTATTTGCTTGTATATAATATCGGAAACAATGTCTGGACAAAAGTAGATAATAATATGCCTCGACTGGCAAATGTGGGTTCTTCAATGGTCTGGGGTTCTGGAAATTATATTTATATAACAGAATCGCAATTAGCTTACCCGCTTGTTAGAAATTTTTATGCGTTTAATGTGGCAAACAATGTTTGGACAGATTTAAGCGATCAAGAATCATCCGGCGCCGGAACATCAATGACAATTGATTTGACTAATAATATAATTTATGCTTCATGGGGACATACTAATTCGGGGAATTTCAAAACTTT
>DAINAU010000274.1:0-3992 GCA_036733285.1 bacterium | reverse complement strand
TTATTAGTTCTATAAGATAAGGATTTTCCGGAAAATAATCGACATATATTTTTTTAATAATTTTATAAAATCTTGGTGGGGATTTTTCTGCCTTGTTTACTTTGACTTTTTTGCCCCGCTCATCTTTTATTCATTTTTTTGCTTTTTGATGAGTTTATTATTTAATCTGGCGCTCCGAGAATTTTATGTATTGCATTTTTATAATTGATTTATTATAATAAATAGTAATATATTTTATAAACTTAAACGAGAATGAAACAAATTGAAAATTTTCCGGCTCATTCGCAAGAATTAATTAGATTTTATCTTGCCATCGAATCCTCGCGGTCTTTGGAGGAACTGCTGAATACTATAGGAATTGAGATTTCAAAATTCCTGAATTCGGACAGAACATCGCTCTTTTTATATGATAAAACTGAAAATATATTATATTCAAAAGTCGCTCAGGGCATAGACAATGATATTTTGAGAATAGAAATGGGAAGGGGCATTGCCGGATATGTCGCGGAAACCAGAAAATTTTTTATATCAAACAATGTTTACGAATGCGAATATTTCGATAAAAATTTTGATAAACTGACTAATTACAAGACTGAAAAAATATTGTGTATGCCGCTTGTTAATATGCGGCAGGAACTTGTGGGCGTAATTCAGGTTTTAAATAAAAAAGACGGAGATTTCAACGAGGCGGATATTGATAAACTTAACAGTTTAACGACAATCGTGGCGGTGGCGCTCGACAATTCTAAAATGTTTGAAGAATTGGCCGATTTAAAATCATACAATGAAAATATTGTCAATTCGGTTAATCTATCAATAATTGTCATAAATAAATCAAACCGTATAAAATCATGCAACGAATATTTTGTGAAAAATTTCGGGAACGCAACCGGCATCAACAAAGATTGCGACGCGTTTTCAGTTCTGAATTTTATTGAGAATATTTCTGAATTAATTCAAAAAACCAGAGAAAACGGGTTTATCAAACAAAATGAATTAAGCTGTATTGTCAATGATAAACAGTATTATTTCAATATTCAAATGATGAAATTGGCAAACGACGAGGAAAATATATTAATTTTGCTCGACGATTCGACGGAGCTTGTATCATTGAAGAAATCGGAGCATCTTGCGTTGATAGGGAAATTTTCTTCTTCGATAATTCACGACATAAAATCTCCGATGGCGATAATAAGCGGATACGCTCAATTGATTAATTCGATAGAGATTTCTGACGACGCGAAAAAATATTCCAATATAATAATAGATGAAATCAATCGCCTTGTAAATATGTCGCGAGAGATTCTTGATTTTTCAAAAGGCGAAATATCGTTGAATCCGTCGTTGATAAAAATCGGCGATTTGTTTTCAATGATGAACGATAATCTCAAGTATCAGTTTGAAAGCGAAGGAATGAAGTTTGAGTATAAACAAAAAGACAATCCGGTTGCGAATATAGACGTGGACAGATTCAAACGCGTAGTTTATAATATTTCGTCAAATGCAAAAGCAGCAATGGAAAAGGGCGGGATTTTTTATATTGAAATCGCAATTCCGGAAAATCCTAAAAATACGGTAAATATCATTTTTTCGGATACGGGCAAGGGCATACCGGAAAAATTCAAGAAGAGAATTTTCGAACCTTTTGTTTCATATAATAAAAAGACCGGCACCGGACTTGGGATGGCGATTGTAAAAAAAGTCATCGAAGAACATAATGGAAATATAACTGTTGAAAGCGAAATAGATAAAGGCGCGAAATTTATAGTTAATATTCCGATTTTAACGCCTTAAAAAAGTTAATCGGAGTTGATGTTATGAAAAAAACAACCATTGAAAATATAAAGCAAAAAAAAATCGACGGCAGGAAGATCAGCGTATTGACGGCGTATGATTATACTACTGCAAAAATAATAGATTCTTGCGATATTGACATAATACTGATTGGAGATTCTGTTGCAAATACGATGCTCGGTTATGATTCAACCATACCCGTGACAATAGATGAAATATTATATCATACAAAAATGGTTTCAAAAGCCGTTGTAAATTCAATGATTCTTGCCGATATGCCGTTTATGTCTTATCAGGCGTCTGAAGAAGAAGGCGTAAGAAACGCAGGCAGACTTGTAAAAGAAGGCAGAGCAAACGCGGTAAAGCTCGAAGGCGGAAAAGAGCTTTCAAGTCTTATAAAAAGATTGTCTGAAATAGGAATTCCAGTTTCGGGGCATATAGGTTTGACGCCTCAATACATAAACAATCTTGGCGGTTATAAGGTTCAGGGAAAAACAAAAGACAAAATAAATATTTTGATTGAAGACGCGCTTGCTTTACAGGAAGCCGGAGCGTTTATGATAGTGTTTGAATGTATTCCAGAAGAGGTTTCCCAAATCATAACGTCAAAATTAGACGTTCCTTCCATTGGAATCGGAGCGGGAAAGTATTGCGACGGACAGGTTTTAGTTATTAACGATATCTTAGGGTTGTCCGGAGAATTTCGTCCTAAATTCGTTAAACAATACGTTGATTTAAGCGTTCAGATTAAGAATGCGGTAAGCAGTTATAAAAGAGAAATTGAAGAATCGTTATTTCCGGACAGCGAACATTCTTTTCATATTTCCAAAGAAATTTTAATTAATTCCGGATTGATAAAATGAAAATTATAAAATTATTGGTTTTAATTGCATTGTGCGGATGCGTTTTTGTAATAGGAAATTTTGCTGGTTCGAAATTCGTGAGTTTTCAGCTTGAGAACGTCAACCTTAGCGCGGAAAAAATAACCGAGTCTGATGACGAGTCAAACGTAACTCAGGGGCTTGATCCGAATGAAGAAAATATTAAAGACAGAAACGTTATATTGACGGTTATAGCCAAATCCGCTGATATAAGGGAATATCATAGCGGAAGATCCAAAACCATAGTTACAATGTATAACGGAGAATTACTCAAAAAAATAGATTATTTTGCCGGTTGGTTTAGAGTCGTTACTACTACCGGCGAGGTCGGCTGGTGTTATGAGCAAAGCGTTAAACAAATCAAAAAAGAGGTTCCGGAAGGCGTATTTCCGGCGGATATTTTTTCTTTGCCTGTCGATTCCACGGAATTAAAAGAAAAAATATTATTGAAACGAAGAGTTTTGCTGCCGATTATAATAACTAAAACAAAGGTATCGCAGGTCAGACAAGGGCCGTCCTCGTTTTATAAAATGGTTGATAAGACTTATAAAGGCGATTTGCATTATGTCTATGCGTATTCGGACGGTTGGTTTGAAGTTTTAATGCCTTCTGGAGATTTCGGATGGGTTAATAAAGATCATTTTGACACAATAAAAAATTATGATCCTGATAATGACGAATTAACTTTCGGAATAACGGATTCATTTGAAAATATGTTTATTCCAATGCATTCCGCTAAAAATATTGAATCTGTTTTGAAATTGCATATTGGACCCGAGCCGGAGTTCAGCGTCTTAAAGGAAATCGCGCCAAAACAAGACTTGCTGAGTTACGGCAGATCCGGCAAGTGGTATTTGATATACGACGGTTTTAATAAGATTGCAGGATGGTCTCACAGAAACAGACTTGAGATTTCTAAATATGTAAAATCCAATCAAGATGAATTCTTGGAAGAAGAGCAATATCAGAATAGCGAGAATCAGGATTCGCCGGCCATAGAAAAAATTGAAAATGTTGAAACGGCGCAATAAGTTAAAAAAATAATTTTAAGAGCATCGCATAACTTTTTTTGTTAGGCGGTTTAAAAATAAGATTCAATTTTAAAACAATCTGAAATTCTATCTTTGCTCGGGGTCGATAATTCATATCTGTAACTTTTTTAAACAATTTAAAAATTATCAAAAAAATAATTATCATACATTAAGGCGTTTTTTTGATTTTTTAAAGCAGTTTCCAACTTTCACACGAATAATGCAATAAAAAAAGTGAAGTTTTTCAAAACATAGATGTATTATTGCGATTTAAAATCGCAATTTA
>DAINAU010000273.1:0-4007 GCA_036733285.1 bacterium | reverse complement strand
TTTATAAAAATAACCGGAGATACGGTAAGTAAAACGTATGTGAATGAAAATTTAATAACTAAAATTTCTAAAAATGATACGATAAGCGTAGATTCAATCTATTTACAAAAATCTAAAATAATTTATGTGGATAAAAATAGAACTGATAATTATACGGCTGACGGAACTGTCTTAAAGCCTTACAAAACATTATCGGAAGGGATTGCGGTTAATCCTGATATTATCGAATTATCAAGCGGCGTATATGACGGAAACGGTCTAACCTGTAATTCTTCTTTAAGAGGGGTCGGGACAGGAAAAACTTCAATAACAGGAAATATTACGCTTAATATGCAAGGCAGAATTGAAAATATAGGTTTTACCGGGGCTGTAATATCAAACAATGCTAATGCGTTTTATTTGACTTATATTTCCGGTTCTTTGAAATTACTTGCGGGAACTTCACAATTTATAAATTCTCATATTATATCTACGAACACAACGGCTTTAACCTTGGAGGGTTCTGCGGGATTAAACGCCGATATATCAAGCATTTCAACTAATGGGAATTATTCCGCAATATATCATAATTCAACGGGTCAATTAAATATTGTTTCGGGAAGCGTGTCAAACTCGAGCGCGTCAATTCCTGCCATAAACAAGACAAACGGAATATTGATTTTAAATAATTCCCAAATAATAAATTCAAGTTTGGGATTAAGTATAAAATGCGATGCCGGAACACAGAATGGTTTTGACGGTATTATATACGCCGGAAATATTCAAGGCGGCAATATCCCAACAATAGTCGAAGGAAATTATCCTTTATACAGTTCAATAATAACAGGGACAAATTTAATTTACAGGTCTGCTTCGCAGATAAAAAATACGCCTGCAGGAAACATAACAGACACAAATATTCAAGATGCGTTAAATAAACTTGATACGATAAAATTAAATATTTCCGATAGCATAATAATAACAAAAATTTCGGAATTGAAAAATGATTCGGGATTTATAACATACGCGCCGCCGACTGGAATAGACACATCTGCGGCGGATATGAGATATGCTGTAAAAGACCAGCCAAATACATTTACGGCAAATAATCGTTTTCAAGGGACTAATTCGTTTAAAGGAGACCTTAGAATAATAGATCAAGGTTCGCCGTCATATTTCCAAATTTTTGGATATGGTCATGATACATCTTTTTATGGCGATTTTAATATGCATGTTAATAATTCTGGTCAAGAGTTAATAGCAGTAATAAATACATTAAATACTCAACAAATAATATTAAATAGAAATAGTATGGATTTAAAAACTTTAGTAAAAGCGGATAAAGGGATTAATGTTAATACAATAACGCCGCTAACCGGAAATAAAATTCAAATAAACGGTTTAAGTTTTAATACAGAAGGTTCGCTATATGGAATTTATTATCCTATATATCCTTCTGATTGGGAAACATTTGATAATGTAATATTTTTTGATACCGGCGATAAGTCATTTCACATACAGGGAAACGACGGTATGAAAATTTATATAAACAGCAGCGAAGGCTCACAAATAGCGAGTAATCTTTTTTATGGAGGGGTAATTCAAAATATTGATGAAGGCGGCAAAATAAATATTTCAGAAAACGCCGTTTATATAGGCGGTAATGATGAGAAAACTTTTTTCAAGGTTTCAGAAAATGATAATAATGCAATATTAAATATTGAGGAAAAACAAATATTGGTAATTAATAGTAATGGTTTATATGTCGATACTGTTACTTCGTCAATAATTTGTTCTGATAATTTTGTAGGAAACGGTTCTTTAATAACTAATATTTCTACCAACCAAATATTAAACGACAGCGGTTTTATATCCCGAAGTATAGGAATTAAAACAATCGATGATTCATATTCTATAAACATAAATGATAATTTTCTTAAAGTAAATACCGGAGATACTGACAGATATATTTTACTTCCGGACGCTTCATTATGTTCGGGAAATATTTACAATATAAAGAAAATAGATTCAGGAAGCGGAACCATAATAATTTATGGTTCGGAAAGTCAAACCATCGACGATGAAGAATTTTATGAATTAAATCAAAAAGGAGAAAACCTGACAATTATTTCAGACGGAAATAATTGGCAAATTTTATAAAAATTAAGGAGCAAAAACAATGACTGTATTAAAAGAAATTAATTTAAAAAATAAAAGTAATGAAAAAATAAATCCGGCGACAGAAGAAAGTATTCAATCAATAATTGAAAAAATTGAAAATATGAACGCCGAAGCCGCTAAAGAAACAACCGCAATGAGTTTATTGGCTCAAGCGGGGAGTCTTCTTACGCAAGCCGGCAGTATTAATAACCAAATGTTGAATATGAATGACGTAATAAATAAACTCAATTCTAAAACGATTCCGGGAAACGCAATATCATATTTTGGAGGGGATTTAGTTTGCGCTTTAAGTCCTGACGGTCAGGTCATATCGTGGGATGAAAACCGTATTACTTTTTATGGACCGAGTGATTTCAATTTTGTCGCTAATAATTGTTCCTGTTTGATATCTGATTCAATGAATCACGGAATTGCGAATCGATTATGGTATTCAAGAAATATAGATGTTGATGTAATGGACAATTGGCAAATTGTAATAGACAATTCAAAACTTATCAAAGGAGATCCGCTTACAAATTATCAAGATGAATTAAACGGTTCTACTTTATATATCGCTAAAATCGAAAATGTAGTTGCCGATACTGTAGTCAGGGACCTATTAACAAAATGGACTTTGATTAATGATCAGACTTACGATTTATGTCAAAGAATTAAATTTGACGCTGATTGCTCGGAAGTAGGCGGAGATGAAACCAATAAAAGAGTATTCAGAATAAAACGGACAAAACTTAATTTTTCAGTTGATAACAGCGACGTTGTTTTTGGAGTTGTATTTATATCTTCGCCCAATGTGGAATGGGCTGAAAAATACGCGGTTGGAGTCGGCGGACAATTAATTTTCGATACCGTATTCACGGTTGACCCCGCTGATTCTCAATATTTAACATGCGTATGTTCGGCGGCAAATTTAAGGACTAACACATCGACGTCAACTTATGTTCCGGCTAAAACCCAATTTCCCGACGCTAACGCGGTATTTTTTATCGGGATTCCGAAAAGCGCCGCTAAAGCGAATTATTATACGGATACGGTAATAGCTGAAGAGAATATAACAGCCGATGGAGCCGACAATTATTATTCAGACACAGACTGGGGATTTTCCGCAAAAGGAATAACAATTTATAACGAAACCACAGAAACTTTATATTACAAAATTAATGAAAAAAATGCTATTCCAATAAAAAGCTGGGAAAAGAAAAACATTGAAAATGTGTGGATAAAAAATTTCCAATTTTATCACGATGGAATTAATGTTCCTCATAATAATTATGTAACAATCGAGGTAATATGAAAACAGAACAATATACTGATATTATCAGGATAGTAAATAATATTAATAATTATTTAGTAATACTTTCTTATACAGTCGAGAACGCGGCGGAATTAAAAGAGATTCCGAAGACGCTTGAATATAATTTGAATAATAAAATAAATTCTATTCAAGAAAATCTTGAAGAATTACAAAAAAAATTAAGGGACGGGATAAAAATTGAAAACGATATTAGAAGTTAATAGAACGGATTTTTCAAACAAAAGTATTATAGGGGATTTCTATATAAACGGGACTTTTGTCGGCTATTCATTAGAACCGCCTATCGCAAAACTAAAAGAGAATAAAAATCAAAGCGAAGCGATACCTGCGAAAATTTATGATATTGGTTTTAGAATATCTCCGCATTTTTCAAAAAAAGAAATTTATAATAAAAAACCGTATACGGATTTAAAAAATTTATGGACTGAAAAAGACGGATTATTGTTTCCTGAAATATTAAACGTTCCAACCCGAACTTATATTATGATACATCCGCTTAATACGCCGGAAGAAACCGAAGGATGTATCGGATTAG
>DAINAU010000272.1:0-4011 GCA_036733285.1 bacterium | reverse complement strand
TCTTTTCTTATTTATTTTTAATGACTTAGCTGATTTGACTTCTGGTTATGTGAAGATTAGTATTATAATCATTTTCTATATCTAAATATATTCTGTCATAAAAATCACAGTGAAATTTATACGCAATTTTCAAAACACGTTCTAATGTTATATCGCATATCAAAATCACGACATATGAAATGCATAAAATAATTATTATAATCATAACAAACCTCTCGAAAATTTACTTTTTAATGCTATGTTAATAATTTCTTCATTGATTTTATGTAATTTTTGAGTTTTTATCCCAATTTTTATAATTTGTTTGTTCACTCGAATAATTATATTCTTTATATGCATATTAAATTCTTTTGGTGTATTTCTTCCTTCTTTTAACCATTTAACAGCAATTTTATGAGTATTATTATTTTAATCGCCTAATAAGATTCTAACCGTATTTTTTTAAACTTAATTTGTCCCCCCCCCAGAGTAAATTCCGTTTAGTTATCACTATTGAAGCTATTTTTATTTTATCAATAATTATTGTCCAAAATTATGCGTTTAACTTACTTTTTTTTAATGCATTTTAAGTGCTAACTACATTCACTGCATTTACATTTATATTTTCTAATTCCATTCAATATTTCCAAGGCCGTAAACGACCTGGCTGCCAATACATTTTTACAAACCTTTACAATTGAATCGCGTCGGAAGTTGTCACATTAATTCTCTGTAAAAATATATTACAATGTTTTTATCTAAAAATTAGATTTTTTTTTGAAAACATAACCAATGTAAAACAAATTTTCTGCGTTCTCTCATCACATATTAAAATTCAATCAAACCACCGGCATCTTATTCCCTTATTATTTTCAGTTCAGATCCCTGATATTGTAGTATCGATAATATCTGCCAACAATATGCTCTCCTAACCGAACCTTTTTGAATTCAAGATTATCCTCGTTTTTCACACGGGTATTATGCGTGATGTTATATGTAAGCGCATTCAGTCCGCCCCAGCGAGTATTATCTCTTCCAAGATTGAATGAAGCTATGCTGTTATTTACAAATTCTTTTGAAATATCTCTCTTGCCGAAATTATGCTCAAAAAAATTGCCGAAATCTTCTGTTGACATATTTTCATTTGCAAGTTTTGCCCAGATGTCTTTTAAACGCTCAAAATTATTAATGCTCTTCCTCATATCTTCAATGTCAAGCGAATTAAAATCATTGCTGCCTGTATGCCGTTTTCTGATTGACTGAAATCTGCTTGGCGCCACCATACCATTTTTACATACAAGACGATACGCTTCTACAGTAAAACTTTCGTTAACGCTGCCATCGTAAGAATTGCAGACGCGTATTACAAGATTTGAATAATCAGTATTACGCACAGTTATCGTAAACCTGTCATCCCTTAAAATATATTTTTGATAGAAACGCGCGCCGTCAAAACCAACATAATTTCCTACAGTAAATTTCGGAGTTATTTTTGATATGGCATCTGCAGCTTTTTCAGCTACATTCTTATGCTCAACAACTCTGTATTTATGCCCGACTATAGACATAAATTTATTTGTACTTCCATTAAACAAAGCAATTCTATCCTGTATCACCTCATCGTCTTCAGTATAAATTTTTTTCTTTAATACGGGAAAATCATAATTTTCATTCATTTCGATAACTTCCAATATTTTTATGTTTGAATTTGACAATTACTCTTTTATTCTTTATATCTTTTCTACAGAACTTTCTGGAGTTTTTATTTTTGATAATTTTTTAGCCTCATATTTATCAACAAAATAATTTTCAGATAATTCGTAATTTTAAATGTTTTGACCCAAACATATAAAATTTTCCTTAAACCACGATAGAATAATTTCAGTCAATTCAATAAATTCATTTTCAACCTGCTGAACTCCTTTTTTAAATAATTTTTTATCAAAAGAGTTTTTCAATATTCCTGAATTCCCTTTATATGCCGCATCAATACAATCGGTATTTAACCAAGTTTCACACTTTGAATATTTTATAACTTGGTTTTAGTATATCTTTTCTGAAATTCAAATTGGAACATTGACAGCCGACTTTTTTTGTAAGTGATTATTTATGAAGGGATTATATTTTGTTTAGGGAAAGCTGTATAATATTTTCAGACAAATTCATTTTTTTGAGCGAGCTATTATTAGATTAAAAATAATATATCCACTCAATATTTGTTTTTTTACTTTCGAATAATTTTAAAAATATTGGGTAAATTTTTCCAATTAATAATTTTTCCGTGTTGCCTGCTTTGATTTTCAATTCCTGAATACACCACAAAATTATTTTTTGTTTTTCCATCATTTAATTCAGAATAATATTTTAAATTTTTGAAATACGCGTCTGAAACTGTACTGCCTGATTTGATTTCAATGGCAATAAATGAATTCGGCGAATCAATAACGCAGTCGATTTCATGACCTGTTTTATCTTTCAAAAAAAACAGTTCAGAATTAAATCCTGAATGCAGATAATATTTAGTCAATTCATTTATAACAAAATTTTCAAATAGTTCTCCATATAGATAATGCGTTTTTAAGTGTTCAATAGTTTTTAGTCCCAGCAATGAACATACAAGACCTGTATCATAAAAATAGATTTTGGGAGATTTAATCAATCGCTTATTAATATTTTTGTAATATGGCGGTAATTTGTAGAGTATGTAACTTGCTTCAAGTATGGAAAACCAGGCGTTTACTGTTTTATGATCAACTCCTATTTCATTTCCTAACGATGTTTGATTTAATTCTTTGCCTATTCTTGCAGCGCATAATTTTATAAATTTTTGGAATAACAATAAATTAGATATATTTTTAAGTTGCCTTACATCGCGTTCGATATATGTGTTAATATACGTCTGAAAGAATAATTCCGTTGAAATATTTGTATCATAGCACCTTGGATACAATCCATGGTAAATTATATCATCGATATTAAGATTTTTAAATTTACTATTCGATAATTCACTGTAACTGAATGGAAGCAAATTAAAAAGAATTATTCTGCCCGCTAATGTTTGAGATATTTGCTCCATCAATAAAAAATTATTAGAACCTGTCAGAATGTATCTTCCTGAAAAATTATCAGTATCAATGACTTCCTGAATATACGAAAATAATTCTGGAACTCTCTGTATCTCATCAAAAATAATTTTATTATTATATGTTGCTAAAAAGTTTTTCGGATCATTTATGGCAAAATCCCTGTTATCAGGGTTTTCAAGCGAAATATATTTATATTTTGGAAACAGATGTTTCACTAAAGTTGTCTTGCCTGACTGTCTTGGTCCGGTTATTCCAATTATCGGAATATTCTTAATTGTTTTTTTTATAATAAATTCAATGTTTCTTTTAATATACATAATTTATCCGCCTTTAAAAAATAATAAACGCATATTACATCAAGAATAAAAAAAATCAATAGTTATATTCGCTTTATTGGGAATCATATTCCCAATTTGTCCAATAAAAGAATTGATATTAAAATATGAAAAATTGATTTTCTGATTAAAACAAAGCAATTTTCAGATTTTTCAAAGATATAAAAATGAATGGCAGAACCTGAAAAATTATTTTATACGTAGTCCTTTATTGCGAGGAAGACGCGAGGAAGAATAAATACACACTAATATATTGATAAATAAAAAGATAACCCTACTACGCACTGGACTCAAAATCCAGCGGGCTTCGGCCCATGTCGGTTCGATTCCGACCTTCGGCACCATACATAAGCCTTTTATTATCAATCACCTATTGAGAATAATATATTATTTTTCCTACAAATTATTAATATTGGTTTTCACGACATTTTACGCTGTTTCAGGGCATTTCCGTGACATTGGCGTGACATTTCCGTGACATTTATTGTTACCATTTTTTGAAATTATAATTAACTGTTCAAGTATTGTAAACATATTTATTTTAATTTAATACGCAGGGGCGCAGTCATGGAAAGTAGAAACAAAAATTAATTTTTACTTGACATATGATT
>DAINAU010000271.1:0-4024 GCA_036733285.1 bacterium | reverse complement strand
TTCCGTCCGCCCCGATAAAACCAGCCCCGGCAAAATTAAAAATAATATCAAACATATAAATACTCCCCAAAAAAATTGTTTCATCTAATGATCTATCTCCTTGAATTTTAAAACCAAAATCCACTGTAATTTTTAAAATTTTACTAAAAACTTAAAATAATTCAACTTATAAAAAATTAAAAAAATTGAACCTTTTATTAAAATCAGTTACTTGATTTATTATTATAGTCAAAAACGATAATTTGATTTTTTTTATTTTATGATTTGCTTTTCTTATATTATTGTTATAAACTACCAAAATTTTAATTACGAAAAAAAATATTATGAAAAATTCTTTACTGATTGAAAACTTTATTAATACTTATCATTGGCTTAAGAAAAAAAATCTTGCGCATCCTGATATAGTTATAGACCAGCTTGCAAATCCAGTTACAGTTATTGATAAAAAAAAATATATTTGTTTTTGTTCAAATAACTATCTCGGTTTGAGCAAACGTCCCGAAGTTATTAAAGCCGCTCAACAAGCGCTATTAAAATTCGGAATCGGAACTTGCGAATCAAGACGGCTTGGCGGCAATCTCAATGTTCTTGAAAAACTTGAGGATACAATTTCAAAATATAAGGATACGGAAGACACTATAACTTTTGCGACAGGATTAATGGCTAATGTCGGGGCGATTTCAGCGTTAACCGACGTTGATTTTTACACAAAATTATTTTACGGCAAACCGCAAAAAAAACAGCGGGAAGTCTTGATAGTCGGCGATGAATTAAATCATTGGAGCATAAGAATGGGAATAAAGTTATCCCGCGCTAAATTCATAAAATACCGGCATAACGATATGGGGCATCTGTCTGACATTCTTAAAACAAACCGCGATAAAATTTTATTTATAATCACCGACTCGGTGTTCAGTATGGACGGCGACCTCGCTCCGCTTGATAAAATCGCCGCATTAGCCGAAACTTACAGAGCCGCAATTATGATTGACGACGCGCACGGTTCCGGAGTATGGGGAAAAACTGGTCGAGGCATTGCGGAACATTTCAATGTTTCAGACAAGATTGAAATTAAAATGGGAACATTAAGCAAAGCGTTCGGAGGTCTCGGCGGATTCATTTCGGCGAAAAAAGAAATCATTGATATGCTGAAAATAAATACTTCCACCTATTATTTCACTTCAGGTCTGCCCGCTGACGAAGCCGCCGGCTTAATCGAATCCATTAAGATTGCGGATAAAGAACCGCAGTTAAGAAAACGGCTTTGGCAAAACGTAGATATGTTTTTAACAGGTCTTATGAAAATTGGAGCTAATGTTCCAAAACGTTACTCTCAAATAATTCCGATAATAATAGGAAACGAAAAAACCGCTTTTGAAATAGAATCCTATCTTTATGATAAAAAAATTATTTGCAATGCCGTAGGCGGTCCGGCAGTGGCTCGCGGCAATGAACGAATTAGATGCACGATAAATTCTTCGCATACAAAAAAACATATTGAATGTTTTATCGAAGTTTTCAACGAAGTTATTAAAAAATTCAAATTGCAGAAAAAAAGTGTTTCCGTATCAGAACTCGCTTCATTTAAAAATTCGGCCGCCGATTATATTAAAAATTTTTTAAATTAAACTTGACAATTAAAAATTATTTTGTTAAATTATACGAATAATATTAAGGAGCGGTGGCCGAGTCGGTCGAAGGCGGCACCCTGCTAAGGTGTTGTACGGGAAACCGTACCGCGGGTTCAAATCCCGCCCTCTCCGCCATTTATCGCAAAATAAAAATGAATGAAATTAATTCTGTTTCTTCAAATTCAGTTTTTAATATGCCGGGGTTCATAAATCCCGAACTCATATTCGGCAATCCAATAAATAACGATACTGCGTATGAATCGAAGCTCAAAGATTCTGACCAAACCTTTGAGAATATGGGTTTTAACGGAAAACCGGAATGCGAAGTCGTCAGGCATTTCATAAAACTATCGCATAAGAATTACAGCGTTGATTCGGGTTTTTATCCGTTGGGTTCCTGCACTATGAAATATAATCCTAAGCTTAATGAGAAATTCGCGTCGAATCCAGTCTACAATATTCATCCTTCGGAACTCCAGTATAACAATAATTTATTAAAAATATTATTTGAACTTCAGGAATATTTAAAAATTCTGACAGGAATGCAGGGAATAACTCTTCAGCCTGCGGCAGGCGCAAACGGAGAATATACCGGACTTCGTATTATAAAAGAATTTTTTTCTTTTAAAAAAGAAAACAGAAATAAAATCATTGTTCCGGATAGCTCGCATGGCACAAATCCCGCCACCGCGGCTTTGCTCGGTTATGATATTGTTGAAATAAAAAGCGGCGCCGACGGATTAGTTGATTTTGAAAAATTAGAAAATTTAATGGATGAAAATACCGCCGCATTAATGCTTACTAATCCAAACACTCTCGGTTTATTTGAAAAAAATATTTTAAAAATCAGCGGCATAGTTCATTCAAAAGGCGGATTGCTTTATTATGACGGCGCCAATATGAACGCAATATTATGCAAATGCAGACCGGCGGATATGGGATTCGACGCAATGCACTTAAATCTGCATAAAAGTTTTTCTACCCCTCACGGAGGAGGCGGACCAGGAGCCGGTCCGGTTGGAGTAACCGGAAAACTAATGGAATTTTTGCCGGTTCCGGTAGTTGATTTGGATAAAGAATCCGGAAATTATTTTTTAAATTATAATTATCCTTTATCAATCGGAAAAATACATTCGTATTTTGGAAATATCAATGTTTTATTAAAAGCTTACTTTTATATAAAACAACTTGGAATCGAGGGTTTGAACAGAGTAAGCGATATGGCAGTCTTGAACGCCAACTATATGAAAGAAAAACTTAAGAAATATTTTTATCTTCCGTTCGATTGCATTTGCAAACACGAATTCGTATTAAATAACGATTTTCAAAAAAAATACGGAATCAAAACTCTGGATATTGCCAAACGCCTTATCGACTACGGCTACCATCCGCCGACAATTTATTTTCCTCTTATAGTTCACGAAGCGTTGATGATTGAACCAACTGAAACGGAAACCAAAGAAACGCTCGACGCTTTTATCGAAACTATGATAAAAATTAACGGAGAATGCGGAACCAGTCCCGACCTTTTAAAAAACGCTCCGGTCAACGCGCCGTTAAAGCGGCTTGACGAAACCAACGCCGCGCGCAATCCGGCGTTAAAAGACCTAAATTGAATTTCATAAAAACCGGAATAATTTTTTATATGCAAGCCAAATTTCAGGAAAATGATTGAAACCATTTTTTGATGTAATCATTTTCCGGTGAAATTCGGCTTAGGAATTATTGCAGGCAATTGAAAATTCGTAATGCTCATCCGCCAACCGGTCCTGCGGAGTTGGAAAATCAGTTCTGAAATGCGCTCCTCTGCTTTCTTCGCGTTTCAACGCGGCTTTCACGATTATCTCGCCGACAATAAGCTTATTTTGCAGTTCGTATCCGGCGACGCTTTGAAAAGAACTGGCAAACAAATAGGTTTTCCATTTCTCAATAGTTTTCAACGCTTCAATTAAAAATTCCTTATCGCGAAAAATCCCCACGTTTCTCCACATAAGACTTTTGATTGAATTCTTTGCGTCGATAATGTTAAAATTCTCGAATATTTTTTTATTGTTAGATTCCGAAAATAATTTGCATAAATTGAATCTCTGGAATTTATTTGTTTTATTCGCCGCAATTTTTCCGGCTCTGTAACCGAAAACAAGGGCTTCCAAAAGCGAATTGCTCGCAAGACGATTTGCTCCGTGAACTCCCGAACACGCGCATTCGCCGCAGGCGAATAATCCGGAAATATTCGTTTCGCAATTTTCATTTATCTTGATTCCGCCCATAAAATAATGTTCGGCGGGTCTGACAGGGATATAATCTTTTTTTATGTCTATTCCGTATAACAGGCACATATTTAAAATGTTCGGAAATCTTGATTCTATAAGTTTATCGGAAAGATGCGTCAA
>DAINAU010000270.1:0-4033 GCA_036733285.1 bacterium | reverse complement strand
CGATATATAATACTTCAAAAGGAGCCGGTTCTAATAACACATTTTCTTCTTTTTCATTTTTGGCGCAAATGGGTTGAGGGAACTTTTTGGAAGCGCATCCCCGCATTGGGATATATTACGCAAGGTTTTGTTCCAGCGAGCTGACCGCATGCCGCATTAATATTCGATCCTTTGCTTCGCCGTATGATGGCGCGGATTTTATTGAAATTCAATCTATCAAAAAATTCGTTCATAACCGATTCGTCCGAGGGTTTAAAGTCGGCGAATTCGGTCGGATTAAATTTTATTAAATTTACCTTGCAATTTATTTTTTTGCAGATAGAAATTAATTCGCTAAGACATTTTTCGGAATCATTAACGCCTTTAAGCATCACATATTCGAAGGTCAGAATATTTTTATTTTTTTTATTAGAATAATACTTCAAAGCTTTTAATAATTCGCTTAATCCGTATTTTTTATTTATCGGCATAAGTTCGGAACGCAAATCGTCGCTTGTAGCGTTTAATGAAACCGCAAGTTCGTATCGTTTAGGACATTCCGCGAATTTATAAATCTCCGGAACAATACCGGCGGTCGACACAGTAATCCGGTTGGCTCCGAAATGCAATCCGAATTCAGAACTGACAATATCGCAGATTTTTATTGTGTTTTCATAATTGTTAAAAGGTTCGCCCATTCCCATAAATACTATGTTTGTAAGAGCTTTTCCTTCGGTTTCGATAATTTGTTTCGAAAATAATATCTGGTCGAGTATTTCGTAAGCTTCGAGATTTCTTACAAATCCGACCGCCTGACCTGTGGCGCAGAATTTGCATTTCAACGCGCAACCGCATTGAGTCGATACGCATAAAGTCGTTCTATCGTTTTCAGGTATAATAACCGATTCAATAAAATTGCCGTCTTCAAGTATGAATAATAATTTTTTGGAATTATCGGCTGCGTCTTTTTTTGTTTCCGCCAAAGTTATTTTTTTTATTAATGCGATTTGCTTCAGTTCTTCTCTGAATTTCTTAGATAGGTCAGTCATTGAATCGATAGATTCCGCGGAACGCTGATTCAGCCATTTGAAAATCTGCCGCGCTCTGTATTTTTCAGAACCGCAATTCCCGATAAATTCTTCGAGTTCGGCTAAAGATAATCCCTTAATATTAATCATTTGATATTTATTCTACCGCATTATTCAGGATAACGGGTCATTGAAGTAAGCGGAATAACTTTTTCGTTTTTAGGAATGGTAAAATAAAAAGTCGAACCTTTGTTTTCTTCGCTGGCAACCCATATTTTACCGCCATGCGATTCGATGATTCCTTTGCAAATAGACAATCCCAAACCGCTGCTTTTTATTTTTTTCTGTATTTTTATTTTTGAATCAAGATTTGAAAATCTATCAAAAATATAAGGCAGGTCTTCGTTTTTAATTCCTATTCCGTTATCGCTGACGTAACATTTAATAAAATCTTCGTTATAGTTTTGCGCCCCTATAATAATTTTTCCGCTCTTCGGAGTGAACTTGACAGCGTTATTTATAAGATTGGTAAAGACCTCGTCGATTTTCTGAATATCTATAAAAGCGTTTGTCAAACCATCTTCGATTTCAAGCGAAAAATCCAATTCCTCATAAGTGTATAAAGTTATTATATCCTGATAATACTGATTGAGAAAATCGTTAAATTCCGATTCCATAATATTCAAAACGAGTTTTCCTGATTCGAGTTTTGCGGCGTCGATTATATTATCCACAAGACTCGATATATTTTTTCCGCGTTTTAAAATAATTTTTAAAGACTGCTGGTATTTAGAATCGAGTTTGCCGTATTTTTGCATTAAAATCAAATAGCAGTGCCCGATTATTCCGGTCAAATTGTTTCTAATATCGTGCGAAGCCGTAGATAAAAATATATCTTTTATATCGTTTAAACGTTTTAATTTACTATTTTGATCTTCAAGATATTTTTGCATAAACCTGTTTTTTAAAATCAGGTTGACGCGGGCGTTGAGCTCGTTTGAATTAAAGGGTTTAGGGATATAATCGTCGGCGCCGGCTTTAAATCCTTCGACTTTATCTTCGACGTCTGATTTCGCAGTTATTAAGACTATCGGGATGTGTTCCGTGTCCGCCGAACTCTTAAGCAATTTGCAAATCTCGATTCCGCTTAAATCGGGAAGTATTATATCAAGAAGAATTAAATCCACGTCTTCCTTATTAGAGCATATATAATCGTAAGCGTCTCTGCCTTCGGTAAATGTTATGAATTTGAAATTTTTATTCTGACCGCTCAAAACATTTACTATTAATTGCAGATTTGCATAAACGTCGTCGACCACGACAATTTTAAATTCGTTGTTAATAAGAATTTTTTCGACCATATAATTATAAGACGGTATATTTTCTGAATAAAAAAATTTGAGCGAACCTGTCAAAATTTTTCGGGAGTTGCCCTGTCATATAAAACCCGATTATAGTAATTAAAAAACTAATGAATATCCAGAGGATAAAAACCATTTCCATTTTTGTTATATATATTTTTACGCCTCTTATATAACCGGACCAAAAATACAGAAGCGGAATAATTAAGACAAAAAAAGTCAAAGGTTCGCACCATAATAAAGCGTTTCCCCATAAAAATAATTCCAATAAAATCAGATGAAGCAAATTCCGCTGGTCGGTATAATCCATATTGTCGGGGTCGAAATAAAAATTAATTTTAAAAAAAAGCATATAAATGACATATGTCGCGTTAAAAAAATTTATTATGCCCCAAATCCAGTGAAATCCCGAGTAACTCATATTTTTAAAAATTTTCAGCGGTAATTTTTAATTTATCCATTCCGGATTTTACCGCCGGCGCAAGTTTTTTAAAATCATCCGTTAATTCAGGCTCGTTTAAAAAAGTATAGTATGGAATTTTTATATTTCCCGCTTCAAAATAATCGGATTTTGAATACGTTAGATTATCCCAATCATCGACCCGGTAAACTTCCATAACGTAATCTGGAAGCGCGTGTTGCAGGATGCTGTCTTTTGCGTCAGGGTTATACCGTCTTCGGTTTTTTCTGCAAGATTCGTCAAAAGAAACCTGCGTATAAAACACAACCGCCCGCTTCAGTATTTCTTTTGATAATAACGAAAACGCGGTTTTATAGGCGTCTATTCCGCCCCTTGAAAATTCAATGAAAAGCGTATGGTTATCAAAAAAATCTTTTCTGTTTAAATATTTTTTATGGAATGAGGCGTTTATTTTTTTTATTAAAAACTTATATAAAAATTTATCGGCTACCGAATATCCGGTAGGATCTTTTTTGGTGTATAATCGTTGTCTGCCGAGATCCTCGAGAATATCGTCTTCCTCGCCTTTTTCCCATAAATCCACAAAATCGTCGAGCGTTTCATAATCCGATATGAATAAATTTTTTTTTAATTCGGATTTTTCGGTTTTTTTTATATAATCTATAACTTCGGATTTGCCTGCGGCAGGTCTGCCTAAAAAAATTATGATGTTAAAAGTATCGCCGCTTATTCTCATTTTCATTCCTTGGTAAGTCCGCAATCATTATAAAATACAAAAAAATATTGTTTCTGCTTTTTTTTGTATATTAATAATTAAGACTTAATTATCGTTAATAACTATTTACCTTATTATACATATTCTTTTTAAAAAATCAAGATTAATAATCAAACTTTAAAAGAATCCAAAATCAACAAATAAAATAATAACAAGAAAAAAACAATGCTTCGAATAAGAAAAAGCAGGCAGTAAAAGTCAAAAATATAAGTGCAAAAATTACTGGTTTAACACCGATTTTCACAGAGTCGGTAAATCATAAAATTAAATCCTAAGCCGCTTTGCTGGAAGAAACTTAGGAACAGGTTCTTTGACCTAGCCGAATTCCCTTCTCAAAAAAATTATTATATTTTAAGTTCTAAAAAAAACTCTTCTTATAAAAAACTTTTACTATATTAGCCGAATTTCATCGGAATTGTTTTATTCCATATATTATTGAATTGGGATTACTCGACATTGTGAAAAAATG
>DAINAU010000269.1:0-4035 GCA_036733285.1 bacterium | reverse complement strand
CCCACCAGTCAAGCGTTGTAGCGCTCGGCTGAATTCCCATTACAAATTTTTCCACGCCGCCAACTTTCATTTCATAACCGCCCCAACCGGTTGCTCCTTTGTCGGCATAAATAATTGCATTACCATTTCCGTCCGTCGCAGTTGCGGAAATATATGGCGAAGACGATTTGACTTCTAATTGATAAGCGGGCGATGCTGTGCCTATGCCTACATTGCCGTTTGTCGCTATAGTCATTCTTTCAGTAAAACTGCCGCTCGCGATATTGCCTCTTAATGTGGCGGTATTCCAATGACCTAACCGCAGCGGGTCGCCGCTGCCTGCTGCAATAACCGGACCGGTTCCGGCTTTTTTGACAATACCCATATTATCGCCTAATGCGGTAATTACCGAGTTGTCAGCCGAAGCGTAAATATCGCCTTGAACATCAAGTTTGGACGCCGGATTTGTTGTCCCGACGCCGACATTTCCGTTGCTTGCGAGCATCGTAAGTATGAAGGAACTTGTGCCGTAATTGTAAAGTTGCAAATCATTTTGATTCGCCTGCGTCTGTAACGACCAAAACGCAGTTCCAGCGGTTCCCCATTTCAAATGATTATAACCGGTAGCTGCGCTTCGATTAATCGAAATTTCAGGATTAGCGGCGCGAACGTCAAGAGTTCCGGCAGGGTTCGCAGTGCCAATTCCGATATTGCCTGTATTAGTAATTCTTAACCGTTCATTCATTGCGCCATTATATGTATAAAATCCCAAATCGCCTTCGCCTGTTACGCCCGCTCTTATAGCGCTGATTTTTGCCTGACCTATGCTTGAAGCCAAACAGGTGGCAAATGTTAAACTAATGGCATTACCGGATTGATCTGCTGCTCCGTTTCTTAAATAAAGACCAGCGATATCAGCGGCGGCAGCGGCGGCTGATATTTCAAGTTTTCCATATTGAGGAGTGAGACCTATGCCGATATTACCCGCTGACTCGTTTAATACTGAATTTGTCAGCGTCGTTCCGGAAGAAAATTTTGGAATATAATTCGTAGTTCCGCTTCCGCCGATGCCGGCCGCCAATGTCGTTCCGTTCACTCTGAAATCGCCGGTTATATTAATATCTCCGGCAACGTCGAGTTTATATGCCGGCGTCGCATTGCCTATGCCTACATTACCGTTGTTGTCAATTCTAAATTTTTCGACGCCGTATTTTAAAACCTTAAAAATGTGAGCGTCAGTAGAACCATTGGAAGTGGACGCATTTATAGTGATTCCATGAAAAGCTCCGATGTTTAAAGAAGACCCGTTTTCATTTGAAATATATGAATTATTATCTCCCAAAAATAATGTTGCCGAATCGCCTCCCGACCAAAGCGCATCAGGTTTGATTAATTGAGTTCCGTGGACTTCAAGTTTATGGGTCGGCGCTGCGTTGCCGATTCCAATAAATCCGGTCGAACCCACAGTAAGATAGTTGTTGCCAACTAATAATTTCGCGCCATTAGCAGGCAATGCGCCTGCGGCAAGCGCAATTCCGCCGCCGGAATCAATTACCAAATCATTATTGATACCGCTGCGTCCCAATTCTAAGCTATTTGTATTTCCAATATTCAAATCCCAAACAGAACCAGCGCCGGTTAAAGTAGAATTATTTAATCGCATCATTCCTGCTCCGGCATTTTCAATCGATAATTTACGATTTGGCGTAGCAGTGCCAATACCTACATTATCTGAACTTGTTGTCAATCTGACAACAGAACCGTCATCCGTCCAGCCGCCTGCGCTGCCTGTCGGCTCCGCGTCAAGCGCTTTCCATTGAACGCCTGTATACCCTTCAAAATTTGCTCCGGTCCAGCGGATAGTTCCCGCATTTGTGTTCGCTGTATTACCGACAATTAAACCGCCGTTTATATGTAATTTGTCAGCGGGGGAAGTCGTTCCGATCCCTATGTTTCCGTTTTCCAAAATTCTCATTTTTTCAGTTCCGGCTGTGCCGAAACGCATATCTCGCGTGCTGAATCCGTATAAATCAATATACGAAATATTATTCGAATTAGTCCCGCCGCCTGCGCTCAATCTGAGTTGTCCGGCGTCCAAATCAACATCGCTTAACCCGCGGATTTCATTTGATTGAATTGCAGATACTACGGCCCGCGTCGCGTCGTTTGCCGAACTGTTTGCCAATAATATTCCGCCGTTGCTTGCGGCGTTATGCGAATAAATATGTAATTTCTGATTGGGCGAATTTGTTCCAACTCCAATTTTACCGTCTCTTGTTAGCGATAAAATATTATCAAAATAAGTTGTATTTGTTCCGGCGTTAACAGATTTAATTTTCAAATAATCTGTATCCGCAGTGATTGCTTCAACTGCAAAACCGTATGTCAATGCATTTAGTAATATTCCTTTGTTTGTTCCAAAATTAAGAGCATACGGAACTGATTGCGTGGCTATACCTACAGCCGCCGGCAGATATACATTTCCGGTTGGAGTGAAATCGCCGCCAGTATTTATAAATATATTTTCCCAGGAACCTAAATTTGCAGAATGCGCGCCGACTATAACAGAATCGTTATAAACTCCAATAACCGCGCTTTTATTTAGACCGGAAAATACCGCCCTTGCGCGCCAGCCGTTTATTGCCGAACTGTCGTTTATATGCAATTTGTCCATCGGCGTTGTAGTCCCTATACCTACATTGCCGGTAGTCGATATTCTCATAATTTCGCTGTTATTAGAATAAAATGTCGGGAAATATGCTCCCGCTGTATTGATTGCTCCAATTCTGATTTCGCCTGTCGCCGCATTACTAATAATTCCGCCTACAGTTGCGCCGGTTGAAGCTTTAAAAATTAATGCAGACGTCTCGTTAACATTAGCTTCCTGAACTATAATTGATGGAAAATTTGAATATAAATGCAATAAAGAAAGAGGCGTTGTTATTCCTATGCCGATATTGTTGGTATTTTCATAGATAACTGAATTTGATAAAGTCGAACCGGCTGTAAATTTTGACAAATAATTTGCCGTTCCTCCGCCGCCGATACCCGAAGATAATGGCGTTCCATTAACTCTGTAAGTTCCGGTAATATTTATATCGCCGTTCACAGATAATTTATGCGTCGGCTGAATCGTATCTATTCCGACATTCCCAGAAAAATATGCAGTTGAGGAATATATTTCAAATAAAGCCAATGTATCGGTTGCGCTTCCGTATCTGGAAACTCTTAATTTTGCAGTATCGTCAAGATTGGAAGACCCTGCTTGGATATAAGCGTATTTAGAAGAATCATCTGCGCCTATTAATCGCAATGCAGAATATCCGGCAATATTGGCTTTTCCAATTTTTATTCCTGCGCCATTAGCCGAAGTTACTATATCTAAATTTTCCTGCGGCGAAATTGTTCCGATACCTACATTCCCTGTGTTCGTAAAAACCACCCGCTCGCCCCAGCCGCCGCTGTCATTGCTGAAACTTAATTTATAACCGGTTGGATTTAATTTCCATTTTGCCGTGGAAATATCGTCAAAAATTAAAGAACGCGCATCGTTATTGCCAATTGTCAAATCCCCGCCTGCAATATGAAGTTTGGTTGAAGGCGCAGTCGCGCCGATACCGACATTCCCATTTGTTGATAATATTCTGAAATATTCTGTAGTAGGGGTTCCTAAAGAGATTGGATCTAACGATCTTATTTTGAAAACTCCATTGTATTCGGCTTCAATTTTATGATTTTGGTCGCCTAAAAAAATAATAGTAGTATCTCCGGTTGTTCCCCAACTGCTTCCTTGAATCCGCCCTATTCCTTTAACGTCTAAATTATATGATGGATTATTCAAACCTATGCCAACCTTGCCATCTTTTGTAACAATAAAATTTGTTGAACCTATAGTCAGCGTATCTGTAATATAAACTGTATCGCTGAAAACTGCCTGAGATTTTTTTGAATAACGCGCATCTGCGCTTACCGTATCAATTCCTGCCCCGCCGCTTACGCCGACGCCGGTCAATCCCGAACCGTCGCCGATAAATTTTGCCGCATAAATGGTATCGC
>DAINAU010000268.1:0-4095 GCA_036733285.1 bacterium | reverse complement strand
ATCAAGGGGTTTAAACAGCTCGCTTGAAGAAGTGGTAAGAGATTTATAAATTTCAATATTCAATAAATCTGAATAAAATACGATATGGGTTCAAATGCAATATTAATAGTTGATAACGAAAAAGAAGTCGTCGACCTGATAAAACTCGGTTTGGATATAGAAGGATATGATTGCGTAGAGGCGTATTCGGGAAGACAGGCTTTAGAAGCGTTGAAAAACAATGAAGTTCATTTAATACTGCTCGATATAATGATGGACGATATGGACGGATTTGAAGCTCTCCGCGAAATCAGAACCCAAAGAGCATACGACAATATTCCGATAATAATGTTGACCGCAAAACCTGAAGACGAAAACGTGGAATTGTCGTTTGCGGACGGAGCCGACGATTATATAGCGAAACCTTTTACCTTTGACATACTTCTTGCGCGCATAAGCAAGGCATTGAACCAAAGAAAAAAAAATTTAGCCGCTGAAACGAGAATATCAGAGATTGAAAATATAAAGAACAATCTTGAACTAATGCTTGACAATGCCGGTTTCGGATTGATTTTATTTTCAAACGCGGAAGATATTTTGTTTGCTGACAAATTCATAAAAACCAATTTTTTTAAAGATAACGGCAAGGATTTCAGCGCTAATTCGAAAGAGCTATATAACGGTTCGGGATTGCCAAAACCCAAATTGCTCGAGAATCCGGATAAACAAAAAATTAATTATATACATAAAATCAGGAATATGGCGAATTCGGATTTAGTGATGTATGTTGAAGAATATCCGGTCTTCAGTCATAACCGCGAAAAAATAGGAATCGTGCAGGTTCTTGTTGATATTACCGAATATAAGAAAATAGAAGAGTTGTTTGTTCATAGCGAAAAACTCGCGTCGGTCGGCCAACTGGCGGCGAGTCTGGCTCACGAAATAAACAATCCGTTAACCCTGTTGTCCGGAATTCTACAATTGTTTAAAACCTCGAAAAAACTGCCGGAAGAATTTCAACCTGATATTTTAACAATGCTTGAAATAACCGAACGTTTAAAAATATTAATAGAGAAAATGCTTATTTTGTCCAGAAAAAACGACGAAACTGAAAAAGTTGAATTGTTAAACATTATTGAAATTATTGAAGAAGCTTTGCGGCTTGTCGATTATAAATTTAAAACGTCGAGAATTTCCATTGAAAAAAAATACAATTTAAAAGAACGGCATACCGTTCAAGTCGCCAAATGGAGCATAGTTCATTGTCTTGTCAATATTCTGATTAATGCCATTGACGCTTCGGAAAAAAACGGAGACAAAATAATCATTGAAGTAAAAAAAGAAAATGAAACAGTAAAACTTTTAATAACCGATTTTGGCGAGGGATTAAGCAAACAAACAAAAGATAATCTGTTCAAACCTTTTTTCACGACCAAACAAATCGGGAAGGGAACCGGACTCGGATTATATATCGTCAAACATATTTTAGAAACCTGCGAAGGAAAAATCGATATTAAAAACGCCGACAAACATAAAGGCGCGGTAGTAACAATAACGCTGCCGATTAAGAATTAGATATGGCTCAAATAGTTTCCATAGTCGGCAAACCCAACGCCGGCAAATCAACTTTATTCAACCGGATAATCAATCAAAAACTCGCAGTGACGGCTCCGATACCCGGCGTAACTCGCGATAGAATAATAAGCGGCGCGGAATGGAACGGTATTCATTTTAATCTCGTCGATACCGGAGGCATAAAACTTGATTTTGCCAACAGTATAGAGAAAGAAACTCTTTACCAGACAAAGCAGGCGATTCAGAATTCCGACGTTGTTATTTTTTTAATGGATTCAAAAGAACCTATCATGGCTATAGACTTCGAGATTAGCGATATGCTGAGAAAATCTCAAAAACCCGTAATAGCGGCGGTAAATAAAATCGACGATTTTGAAAAACATTCATGGGACGAATTTTATAAGTTTGGCTACAAGGATTTTATTCCGGTATCAGCCGAACACGGAAAAAATATTAGCGAGCTTCTTGACGCCGTTATTAAATATTTGAATGCCGATTCTAAAAAAAATGATTTTGAAGGCGTAAAAATAGCTCTAATCGGAAGACCAAACGCGGGGAAATCCAGTCTGTTCAATAAGCTTTCAGGAGAAACGAGAAGCATAGTGAGCGAAATTCCCGGCACTACGCGGGACGCTATAGATTCGATAGTAAAATATAATAAAAAGAATTATTTGTTTGTCGACACCGCTGGATTGAGAAAAAAAAACAAGATTACGGATAAAGTCGAGCAATATTCCGTAATGCGCGCTTTGAAAGCTATTGATAACTGCGATATCGCGCTGCTTATGGTCGACGCTTCAAAAGGGTTTGACGAACAAGAATTGAAAATCGCCGCGCTCGCAATTGAAAATAATAAAGGATTGATAATAATCGTTAATAAGTGGGATTTAATTGAAAAAGACGATAAAACATATAAAAAATTCGAAGATAAGATTTATGGGCGCGCGCCGTTTTTAAAGTTCGCTCCGGTTATTTTTATTTCGGTTCTTACCGGACAACGCATTTATAAGGTTTTTGATTACATCGACGATACGTATAAAAATTTAAAAAAGAGAATTTCGACCGCGGAACTTCATAATTTTCTGAATGAATTGAAATCCGAATATTCTATGCCCGTGTCAAAAGGAAAAAAAGCTAATCCCAATTTTATGATACAGATAAAATCGGAGTATCCCGCGTTTGCGGTTCATTCTACGCATATAGAATTATTGGGGCGTCAGTTCGTGAATTTTATCGTCAACAAATTGCGCGAAAAATACGGGTTTGCCGGCGCTCCCGTAAAAATAATATTTAAAAACAAATCTTGAAATTATGGGCGAAATAAAGCTCCCTCCCAAAGTTAAATTAATTTCCGGATTATTATATAACGAATCCGTCAATATGTCAGATGTTTTTGAAATATTGGAAAACGCTTTCGGCGCAATCGATTTTAAAACCGAGCCTTTTTTATTTGAATTTTCAAAGTATTACGACAAAGAAATGGGCGAGATAAAATACAGACAATATATCAGTTTTAAAAAATTAGTCTGCGCCGAAGATTTGTCCGGCATTAAAATATACGCCAATGAAATAGAAAAAAAATTCGCGGTATCCCGAGGAAGCGGAACGTGTTTTAGGAGAAATATAAATATTGATCCCGGTTATATCGAGCTTGGCAAACTTGTTCTCGCTTCGACAAAAAATTATACCCACAGAATTTATGTCGGCAAGGGAATTTACGCGGAACCAACTCTGCAATTTCTAAAAAAAACCTTTGCGCCCTGGCCGTTTTCATATCCTGATTATTCCGATAAATTTGCCGTTGATTTTTTTAATACGGTCAGGGCTCATTATAAAATTCAATTGAACGAAAATTAGTTTTAGAAAATTGAAAAATGCTGGAAAGCATACAACTTGATCTTCCCACGAAAAAGTAGACACTCAAATAAGCGATTAAATACTAAAATATGTTAATAAAAAAAGCAATAAAATGCTTTATATTCTCAGCGCTAAATAACAAATTAGTTCGCGCTGATAAAAGCTCCGGATTTAGGCAAAATGAGATTGACGTCTGATAAATCGTCAATAAATTGTTTAAGTTTTTTGTGATTTTCCGTCCATTCGCGAACTAATTTTTTATTTTTATTGCCGACAAAAGTAAGTTTAGATTTAGAATTCTTGCTTTGAGTCAAATAAAATTGCGGATGTTTTACGCCAGATTTACATGATGACAGGCGGCGTCAATCATATATAGATTATCCGCGCGAGTATATACGTCTATTTGTTATATTGTCGTCAATATTCAGAGTTAAATCTTCGCGCTTATCTTCGATTGAAATGCTTGGAAAAAGTTCAATTGAAAATCAGGGTTATAATGTCCTGAAAAATGATTATTCTCTGGAACATCCTTTTCGAAAAAAATCGCTCGAAGCGATTAAATCAATTATTTGTCTGACTTGCATTGCTTATATTATTTTTCAATTTTTTGTCGTCGCTACTTGTCTTGTAAGTCGAAACAACGAGCGTTTGAACTTTTCAAGGCATTAAAAAGTTTTGCCGACA
>DAINAU010000267.1:0-4095 GCA_036733285.1 bacterium | reverse complement strand
AATTTTAAATTTACAGTCCGGTTCGCGCTGAATCCGAATCTTGTTACGCCTTCAAGCGGCAGATGTATCAGCATTCTTGAGAGTTCGCTTAAATCGTTTATTATTATATCCGGCGCAAGTCCGTATAAATGCCCGCTGTATTGCGTATAATGTTTCTCCCAGTCCGCTCCGTATAATTCCTTATAAATATTTTGATGCCCTTCCTGACAGGATAACAAACGCATAATCCGAACCGGTCTTTTCAATATAATATCTCTGCATATCATTAAGTATTCAAGCGTCAGCATTACATTTTCTTTGTATTTTTCATACAACCCGAACGCTTCGTCAATGCGTCCGGCTTCAATGCAATGCTTGCAGAGTATTTCCTGAAATATTACTTTCTTGCCGAATTTATCGGATACCGAACTTTTTAATAATTCTGTTTTTTCCATTTGAGAAACCGCCTTTCTTTATCTGCTTTGATTATATCAAAGCTTTGCGGTTCGCGCGCAGGACATTTCGGAATTTGTAATGGTTGCGGAATTTGTAAGCATTTTGAACTTTTGAAAGTTCAAAATGTCTTTCAATAATATTTTGTTTGCGGGCTTTTCGGCTCTGCGGCTAAATCCGGTTCAAACAATAATTTTATGGTTTGGTTTTTATCGAGATATTCGCGCAGAGATTCCATATTGATTCGTCTATTTGCTCTTATATATTCTGCTGTGATTTTTTGATTTATTACGATATTTCTGAGATGCGTTTCGCTGACTTTAAGGCTTTTGGCTACGCTATTGGTATTGACCCAAAATCCCTTATAGCATTTACATCCGAACACTCTCTCAAATATATCTTTACAAAACGCTATATCTCTATTCTCGCTATAATATTTGTCGGTCTGAACATCTTTTAGAAATGCGAGTAAATCCGTTTTTGTTATTATATATCTTTTCTCGCCTATTTTTACCGCGTTGAGAGCCGCGCTGTATATATCTCTGTAAATACTGCTTTCAGACACGGTCAGCAAATCCGCCGCTTCCTCCACAGTCAATATATATCCCCTGTAATTTTCAACCTTCTCTATTACGCTCATTTTATGCTCTTAACTTTTTAGTTTTTTAATCATTAATAATTTCTATCGCTTTAATTATTCCATTCTTATTCGTTCAATTCGTTTAATTCGTGGTTAACTTTTTCGCTGTTAACTCTTTCGCGGTCGAATTCTCTTTTCTTTTCGCTATCTCCCCCAAACTCGTTTTACCGCAATATTTATTATACATCTGTATTATCTTTTTGATTTTCGCAGCCGAATCCAATTTTTTAAATCTAAACCACTGCCGTATATAATCATTAATCGCGGTATTTTCCCAGCCGTTCATCGCTCCGCGTCTGTCCGCGAGCTCCTGCAGCATTTCGCCGATTTTTTCCTGATTCGTCAATCTCGCTATCGACGCTTTCAGCGCCTCGAATACCGCGTATTTATCTCTATAATTTACAATTTGCGTTTTGCCATACAGTATTCGTTTAATAAAATTATTTCTGTAATTTTCGCGAGCTGCGGGCTTTATATTCTGCAGTTCAAACAAATCTCCGAAACTTTCCTCTATCCACATCATCATATCTTTTCTGTCAATATCGTTTGCATTATACGATTCGCTTTCTCTTTCAATTTTAGTTTCGTTTCCTGATTTGCAATTTTCTGTTAATCTTGCGATTAGTTCCTCTGCTTCCAATACGCTCAATTCGCTGCTGCGTCCCTGTCCGCTGATTCCTACGCACAGCCGCGTCTTTAACGCCTCCGCGTTCTCTTTGCCGATTTCCTTGTTTAACCGATTCAATATCGCGTATATCTTTTTATTTTGTTCAGACGTTCGTTTCATCATAAAAATTTCCTTTTTAAATTTTTATTTATTTTCTTATCCTGTTCAATCCTGTCAATTTTACATTTTATTCGCGTCCATTCGCCGGATAAATCGCTATTCTTACATTTTCTTTAATATTTTCGGGATTAGATATTCTCATATTTATATTTTTTTTATTATCATCTTTCCAAATCATTTCCAAATCATTCATATTAATTTTTTCTATACCATTTAATGTTTCATATATTGATTTTACGATTTTTATTTGTTCGGCAAATTCACTTAAAAAATTATCAAACTTTTCTATCGGTATTTTTTCCAGCATATCTTGTAGTGTTTTTATTATATATTCATTACTCATTATTATGCTCCTGTCAATTTTACATTTTATTCGCGGCTATTCGCGTTATTCGCGGCTAAAACTCCGCGTCTCCGCGCGTTTTTTTTTCTTCAATAGCCGTTTGTAATATTCCGTGTCCTCGTTATACAACTCGCATTTTCCTGACGAGCTGATGCGCGCCTCTGGAAAAAATCCAAGAACCGCGCACCCGCCCCCGACTATATTAAATACGCATTTTGCTGCCTTACAACTCATTTTTATCGCCTTTCACCGTTTCACTTAACACTTTCCCGAAACATTCCACAAGCGCATATTCAAGTTTGCTTTTATTGACAACTATCAAATCCCCAGTTACTTTTTTATACTCGTTTTCTTTTATAACATTCCTGATATTATCAATTATTGCATTTACATCTATTACCATTTTAAATCCCCCCCCGCTGAATTTTTATTTTTCCTCTTTCCACTGAGTTATATGAAACTTGCCGAACCGTCCCTTTTTTGCCGGTCGCCAATCGCCGATTCCTACAATCCTGCCGGTTATGTCAAATATCTCTTTCAATATCTCGCTCGACACTTCCTTATCGTCAAAGCATACGCTGAACTCAAGTTCCCATTTGCGGAACATCGGTCTATGCGTTAAATTACGCCCGCGCGTAGTGGGATTTACCGTTAAACACGAAAACACTTCCCACTCAAAAAATTTATGGATTATCTCAAACGGATTGATTTCTACGGCATAACCCATAACTTTTGAATATGTGCTTTTACTCGAACCTTTGCCCGTCTGCTTTACCGATTTTCCGCCCTCTACTAACGCGCTTTGAAAATGCGTCGCAGGTTGATATATCTGCCCGTTTATCTGATATAACTTTGTCTCCGCAATTTCTATTGCGCTCAAATCCTTCGATTTCTTCGCCGGACTTTTATCCCCTATTTCAAATCCAGGACGATTCATTAATAACGGACTTATCCCCTCGACCGCAACATTAAACTTTTTCATAAATTCCCACTCTCCTTAAAAAAATTTTAAAACCTTGCCTTGCATTACCATTCACTGCCGAACAACACCCCACACAACAAGACCGCGCCTCACCAGACCACTCCTTGAAATTTATCAAATATTTATTACTCTTTTTTATTTCCATTTGTTAAACCTTGCCGCGCCTCACAAAACCGCGCCTTGCGCCACCCTGCTAAACCTAACATCGCAAAACACAACCACGCCACTCCTCGTTCTATACCGCCGAAAAATTCAGCTCGATATTTTCATACTTTCCGCTTTCATTCTTAATTTTAAATTTGATATAACGCTTCCTGCTTTCTATCTCGTATGCCTCGCTGATTTTTTCCATTGCCTGCCGCCATTTCGCGTCTTTGATTTCTATTTTACGCAGTCCCAGTATCCGCTTCGCGTCAAGCCGTCCCTGCTTGTCGACATGAAACGCGTCATTTATCAATACTATTATTTTATCGCTCGCGCCGCTGCTCCATTCCTTAATGCATTCGTCTATCAGTTTTTTAGCTATCTCAAGCTGTTCGTTAAAAACTATGTTCGCGCTCGACATTAATTCCACGCTCGCCGTATGCGCAAAATCACGCAGCAGTATATTTCCTTTCCATTCGTCATTAACGCCGTTCTCTGACGCTAACACGCTTAAATATTCATTAACCGCTTTGTTGATTTCTTCTTTGTCTTTCCGCAGCCGCTCGTTTAGCGCTGACGCTTTCTTTATTAATCCGTTCACAAGTTTATCCCGTTTCTTATCTGTCGCGCTGACATACTTCGCCGGCACTTCATTGCCGGCTCCATCCACCCAATTCCCATTTTTAATTACCGCCATTTTAATCACTCTCCCTTTTTTATAATTTTTTCAAGCGCTTCTAATCGCGCCATTATTATTTCGTTTTCTT
>DAINAU010000266.1:0-4114 GCA_036733285.1 bacterium | reverse complement strand
GTTAAAAAAAACGCGTTAGCGGAACCGGAACAAAACAAGGCAAATACCGAACCTAAAATTATGAGTCCCGAAGAAAAAGACAGTATTGATAAAAAAGTTGAAGCTCTACTCGAGCGCGCTAAAATGGCGTTCGGAGAAGAAAATTTTAATCAAGCCGCGAGTTTATACGACCAAGCGGCAAAACTGGATCCGGCAAATTCCAAAGTATGGTATAACAAAGGCGTTACTCATTATATGTCAAAACAATTTGCGGAAGCTAAACTTGCTTTGGAAAAAGCGGTTAAAAACAATCCGGCGGACGTTGATTCTTTATTATACCTTGCCGCGGCAAACGGCAGATTGAGAAATACTCAAGAAGCCATAAGAATTTATAAAAAAGTATTGGAAATCGATCCTTCAAATCAAGTGGCAAAAAAGAATTTGTCAAAAGTCGGAGTATATTAATCGTATAATTCTTGTTTATATTTGTAGAAGTTTTTTATTATCCGGAGTTAAAAAATGAAAAAAAATATTTTTTCAATAATTGGAGGGGCGGCGTTTTTATGCTTGTTTATTTGTAACGCTCATTCGGCTATTTATCTGTATAAAGACGAAACCAACAAACTTTTTTTGACTAATAATCTTGAAAAAAGTTCGGATAAGAAATTCGTTGAAAAATCGGATAAATATAAAATAATTTACGCTAACAACGATGAAATAAGCGAAATAAAACAATTGGAAGACAAATTAAAATTGCTTGAACCAAACGAACAAAACGAATTTCTTTACGATAAAGAAATATCAATGGCCGCGGCAAAATACGGAGTCGAGTTTCCGCTTGTAAAAGCCGTTATAAAATCCATTTCCAACTTTGATCTAAATTTTACCGCGGATGAACGCTTTGGAATTATGGGAATAAAAAAAGAATGGGCTGCGGAAAAAAAAATGCCGGATATTAATAACGCGGCTTTAAATATTGAAGCGGGGACAATGAAACTTTTAGATTACCTTATTAAATTCGATTATGATTTGACTCTCGCTTTATCGGCGTATTATTTATCGCCTGAAAAAGTTCAGGAAGAACTTAAAGCAACGGGAGATTTGCCTAAAGTTTCCGCTTGCAGGAATTTCATAAATAGCGTATTGTCTAATTTGAAAATTTACGCCGATGAAATTAACGAATCAAGCCAAAATATGATAACTCCTATTAAGAAAAAAATAATCAAAGAAGGCGGTTCGTTATATCTTTACAATGAGACTAATCAGTGATGTTATAAAAAAATTTTTAAATAAGGAGAGGTAAATGGCGGCATACGAATTATTAGTTACAAGAAGCAGCGTAAGAGAGTTTCTGGACAAGCCGGTTCCTAAAGAAATTATTGAAAAAATAATATACGCCGGACACAGAGCTGCGACTGCAAGAAATCTTCAACCATGGATTTTTGTGGCGGTTACAGAAGCGGAATCCAGAAAAAATATAAAAAATTTATGTCCGAAAAACGGACCTTACATCGAATTTGCGCCGGTATGTATCTGCGTATTCTGCGAAAATACGTCTTATTATCTTGAAGACGGAAGCGCGGCTACGCAAAATATTATAAACGCGGCTCACTCGTTCGGACTTGGTTCCGTATGGGTTGCAGGCGATAAAAAAGATTACGCCGACGCGATAAGAAAATATTTGAACGTTCCGGAAAAGTATAAATTAATAAGCCTTGTGCCTGTCGGCTATCCAAAAACTCCATTGACATTGACCCCTAAAAAACCTATGTCGGAAGTATTGTTCTGGGGTAAATATGAATGATCTTTTTATTTTAAAATACAGTAAAAATAACGAAATCAGAATTGAGATACTCGCCGATTCGATTAATATGGACAACAGTTTTCTTCTTGAATGCGGCATTGGCGGTCTTGCTACAAAACCGTTTGATTTAACTCTTGATATGAAAAACGTTAAAGAGATTACTTCAAGCGGAATCGGCGTGTTGTTGAATATTTATCAAAATTCAGGCGAGGAAAATGAAAATAGCGAAGAAAAAAATTGGCGAATTATCAACGTTAACGAAAAAATAATTAAAATTCTGGCTATAATGAATCTTGATAACATACTGCCGATTGTCCGCGATGAAAAGTTTTAAGATTATATTATTATTCTTTGTTTTAGTCTTGTTTTTTTTTTCATTTTCGTCTAATAAGATATATACGAGAGACGAAGCTCTTTATTTAATAGCTTCCGAACGTTTTTCGGAATTTAAAACTGATATCCCGGACGAATACAACGGCATAGATTTATATCGAGGTAAAAACGGGAAGCTTTATTCTCCATACGCGCTCGGGCACTCGGCGCTCGCCATTCCGTTTGTAAAACTTTTTAAACTCGTCGGAAACCCTTACTTTGGCGCTAAAATATATACGGTTATTGTTTTTGCGCTTATTTCCATTCTTATGGTTATGTTCTGCGGGAATGTTTATAAAAATTTTATTTTCTCCGCAATAATGGTTTTCCTGTCGATTATGTCGTCTATGGCTATTGCGTATAATAAAACTTTTTTTTCCGAACCGTCGTTGACATTATTCCTTTTGGCTCTAATTGTATTTTTAAAAAAAAGCGATGCTTCCAAAGGATTTTTATTCCACGTTTTATCGGCGGTATCGTTAGGAATTATTATTAATATAAAACTGCTTTATATTTTATTAATACCTATAACCGCCTTATATTTTTTTTTCGCCAAAGATTTGCCAAAAAAAAAAGTTTTACAGGGTATTGTGATTTTTTTATTTTTAACCTTTCTGATAGCTTCTGTTTCCGCTTTTTATAATTATTCCAGATTTGAAAACGTTTTTGAAAGCGGATATATGGAAAAACATCCATCCGGAGCCGAACACGGCTTTATAACTCCGTTTTACCTTGGATTTTACGGTCTTTTATTCAGTTTCGGTAAAAGCGTATTTTTATATAATCCTTTATTGGTTCTTATATTTTTTATCAAACGGTTTCTTCCTGATAACTATAAAAAAATATTTTTATTTTCAGTAATAATAGGTTTATTTCATTTAATAATTTTTTCAAAATGGATTTATTGGGATGGTGGCAACGGAGTTTGGGGTCCGAGATTTTTAATCCCTGTAATTCCGTTATTATTGTCATTCATTATAATATCGTTCAAACAATTTAATCTTAAAAATAAAATTTTTTTTTGGATTCTTACATTTGCCGGAATCATTATAAATCTGCCGGCGTTGATGTATGATTTTAAAATATTTTGTTATTCGGAAGACTGGGAAAAATATCTACAATCAATATTCCTGCCTCATTATTCTCCGATTGTTAAATCTATCAAATACTTGATTTCCAATTTTGCCGAACCGGCAAAAATTGAAATATTTTCTATTTCACTGCCAATAATAATTATTATTGCAATTTTATTGATTATGTTTGTTTTAAGAAAAAAAAATGTTCGAGAAATTATTTAAACTTTCAGAAAATAAAACCTCCGTTAAAACCGAATTGACCTCTGGCGCAATAACGTTTTTAACTATGTCATATATAATATTTGTTCAACCCGCGGTTCTTTCCGGAGCAATGTTCAATATGAATACAGGGATGGATTTCAGCGCGTTGACCGCCGCAACCTGCATCAGTTCCGCGTTAGCTACTTTTTTAATGGGAGTTTACGCAAATTATCCGATAGCGCTCGCTCCCGGAATGGGAGAAAACTTTTTTTTCGTATTCACAGCTATTCCCGCGGCTGCCGCCGCCGGTTTTATTAATCCTTGGCAAACCGCGCTCGGAGCGGTTTTTATTTCAGGAATTATTTTTTTTATTTTTTCTCTAATTGAAATTAGAAACGTATTGTTTAATTCTATAAGTCCAAGTCTTAAAAACGGCATAGCTGTCGGAATAGGTCTTTTCATATCTTTTATCGGATTGCAAAACGCATCTTTAATAATTAAAGACGCCGGAACAATTGTAAAACTGAACGTCCATTTCAATTCTCCCGATTTAATTTTATTCTATTTCGGTCTTCTGGCAACCGCGATTTTTTATGTTCGTAAAATTAAAGGCGCCATACTTTGGGGTATAATTTCACATAACCAGAAGTCAAATCAGCTAAGTCATTAAAAATAAATAAGA
>DAINAU010000265.1:0-4208 GCA_036733285.1 bacterium | reverse complement strand
CCGCATCGAAAATGTATTCAAGCATACTTGCGTTTGCGCGAACTCTTGAGAAAGGCGATAAGGTGATATTTTATTTCAGCGGACACGGCGTAGGCGATAAAAGCGGCAATAATTATTTGTTGGGCTACGATGGCAACAAGGATGCGCCAGAGATGTTCAGCGTTAATATAAACCAGATAAAAACAATGCTCAAGGAAAAACAACCTGCGGAAATATGCCTGATAATAGACGCCTGCAGGAGTTATGTCAAACGCGATGGCCGCGATGCGGGCAAGACATACAAAACAAATATTAATACCGGCAAAGGCGTGCGGATACAGGAACTTGCAGATATGAAACCGAACTTTACCCCGGTTGATAATACCGCCGCAGCAAACAAAACAATAGTAAAAACCATATACGCGGCAAGCGAAGGACAACAGTCGTTTGAACGCAAGGACAAAAATAACGGAGCTTTCACATATTACCTGACATATCTTGTTGACCAGCCGAATTCGGCTATGGATGTTGATATGAACAAAGACGGTATTATCAGCATTGAGGATATGGTAGCGTTCGCGGATAACCGCATTACCGATTATTGTCAGCGGTCAGGACTGCCTGAAATGAACCCGGTGTATCAGACGGATGGCGGCATAGCGTATCAGCCGTTCGCGCTTTTCAAGTTTAACGCAGAGGAAACCGTTAAAAAACAGAAGGAACAGAAAACCGCAGAACCGATATTTCAATATGATATGGACGCGGAACTTGCGAAGATAAAAAAGTATGAGGCAGATTTGAGTTATCTCAATGAACAGTTGCCTGTCTACAAGGCGCAGGATTTGGAAAAGGATAAAATAAAAATTGATGAACTTGACCAGACGGATTTGACAAGCTGGAAACAGGCGAAAGCGCAGCATGAGGAATTGAAAAAAAAACAAGCAGAGGAAGAAAGAAAACAGCGGATTGCTGAAGAAAAGAGAATAGAGTTTGAACGATTGCAGAAAGAATATAATGAAACAATAGGAAGAATTGATAAAATAAACGACTTGAATGAAAAGTATTTTGCGTTGGAAAGATTACGCGCTTCAATAAACAGCGCAAAATATAGTGAAGCAAAACAGAGGATATTGCCGCTGCTTGAGCCGGTATATCAGAGAATAAAAACAGCAAAGGAAAAGCAGGATGCTGAAATACAGTCGCTGCAGGCAAAATTTGAAAAAGATTTGAGTGAAATGGAAGAAATGAAAAATACAGATTTGCCTGATAATGTGAAACAGAAATATCTTTCATCGTTTAAAAGCAAATGGCTGGATTATGCAGGTAAGATACAGGACAGAAATCTGGTTAAAAGTTTTAACGCTTTGTTGTCTCTGAATATTCCGCTTCCGAAAAATTCAAACAAAATATTTGACTTAGGCGGCGGTGTTAAAATTGAGATGGTGTATATTGAAGGCGGAAGTTTTGATATGGGTTCAAATGATGGCGAAAGCAATGAAAGACCTGTTCATAGAGTAACGCTTGACGGTTATTATATCGGCAAATACGAAGTAACGCAGGAACAATGGGAAGTGGTGATGGGAAATAACCCATCATATTTCGAAGGAAAAAAATTGCCTGTAGAAGAAGTAAGTTGGAACGATTGTCAGGAATTTATTCGAAAATTAAAGCAACAAACCGGAATGAATTTCCGTATGCCGACCGAAGCGGAATGGGAGTATGCGGCGAGAGGCGGACAGAGTTTTGAATATGCGGGCAGTAATAATCTTGGCGAATTTGGCTGGTGTAGCATCAATACGCATAGCGTTGGCGAAAAGAAAGCCAACGCTTATGGCCTATACGATATGAGCGGGAATGTCTGGGAATTGTGTCAGGACTGGTATAGCGATAATTATTATTCAAACAGTCCGACAAATAATCCGCAGGGACCGTCATCCGGCTCTTACCGTGTTCTTCGCGGCGGCGGTTGGGACGGCACCGACTACAGCTGCCGTGTTGCCTTCCGCTTCTACGACGGCCCGTCGGGCGGGGGCTACGCCGTCGGTTTTCGGTTATTGCTTTCCGCTGAATAATACGGTTAGAGTATGCTATTTTTATTCAGCGGACAGAGGACAAGAATAGCGTTGCGGTCGTCCTATCCGCAACTTGGTATTTTCCGAATTTTGACATTTTATCTAAATTTACGGAAAATACATATTCAGAAAATAATTTATAGTTATTTGGTTCATTTGGTCAATCCCTGTTTAATTTAATTAAAACACGGATGCACCAAATGCGCCGAATAAAAAGGACTAATAGATGAAGTATAATTAGGTTCATCTGAATTTCGCTAAAAAATAAATAATTCTTGCAAAATAATAATTTCCTAATATAATAGGAAACAAAATTATTTTATAGGATATTAAGAAATGAAAGAAAAAATAAAGCATATAATAGTTGAATGGCAGGAAACATTAAAAAATCTAAGCAAACCAATTTTTCCGAGGTCTATAGAACTGCGGTTCACAAATGAAATCAATACAGTTATCGGATTACGCAGGAGCGGCAAAACTTATCTTTTATTTACTGAAATACAAAAACTATTAGCGGCTGAAATTAATATAAATCAAATACTTTACATAAATTTTGACGATGAACGATTTTTACAGTTGAATAGCGGCAATTATGATTATATCATTGAAGCGTATTTTGAATTATATCCCGAAAATATAAAAAACAAGGTCTATATTTTTTTTGACGAGATACAAAATCTTGAGGCTTGGGATTTATTTATTAAACGCCTTTATGAAAAGAAAAAATTTAAAATAACAATAACAGGTTCGTCAAGCCGGCTGTTAAGCGCAGAAATTGCAACAGAACTAAGGGGCAGAACAATAACCTATAAAATCCATACTCTCGGTTTTAAGGAATTTTTAAAATTCAAGGGAATAGATATTGAAAAAAACAGCGAATATTCTGAAGCGCGTTTTGGTATTGCTAAAAAGACTGATGAGTTTATACAGTTCGGCGGTTTTCCCGCCGTTGCAATGGAAAGCGATTTGCGGCTTAAAAATGAACGATTGAAGGATTATCTTGATATGGTTGTATTCAAAGATATCGTTGACCGCTATTCGATAAGAAACACGCATATAGTCAAACTTATTATGCATTATGTCGTGAGAAATTACGCGTCTGAATTTTCAGTTAATTCGTTTATCAACAAGTATAAGAAAGAATACAGTTTAAGCAAGGATACTGTGTTCAACTACTTTTCTTATCTTGAAGATATAGGATTCATTTATTTTGCAGGGAAATATTCATTAAAAATAGCGGAACAATATATTTCGAAAAAAGTATATGTCGCGGACAATGGTTTTATAAATATTTCTGAATTCAATGAAAATGAGAATGCCGGCAGAAAACTTGAAAATACAGTTTATCTTGAATTGCTTAAGACCGGCAAAAGCGTTTTTTATTATAAGACTGAAAACGGTAAGGAATGCGATTTTGTTACTGGAAATAATACAAAAATTGATAATGCGTATCAGGTCTGTTACGAACTGAACAAAAACAACGAATCTCGTGAAATAACAGGACTTATAGAAGCGTTAAAACGCTTTAAATTGAAAAAAGGATATATTATAACAAAGTCACAGGATGAAATAAAGAAAATTGAAAATTTCACAATAATATGTCTGCCCTTTTGGAAATGGGCGATAAAAATAGAAGGTAATAATAATTAAAATAGGAGGTTTTTTATGAGAACAATTTTAAAGAAGGTATTGTATTTAGGTGTTTTAGTTTTGTTCAGTATGACAATTCTTTCCGGCTGCGGCGGCAAAAGTAAAACAGTGAAAAAAGAAGGCGAACTTTCAAAGCCGTTTGAAGAAACAGAACGGATGATTTGGTCAAGCGGGGACAGGCCGTCCTGGACAGTTGACGAACCGAAGAGTGAAGGGCAGACAATGTATTTTGTAGGGCTGTCGGATAAGAACGCTACTGAAAACGGTATGCGCGACGAAGTAAGACGTAACGCTGCAAAACAGGTTGTCAGTTATATTGGAGTTGCGGTAAAAGACCATTTCCAGCAGATAACGACGCGCTTCGGTTTATCCTCAGATATATCTGACCCGACAAAGGCTGCAAGAGGATTTGAAGAACAGTTGTCAGCCGGAGTAGCAAAACAGTTGAAAGTCGAGAAATGGTATTTCGAGAAATGGCAGACAAAACTTGGCGATATATACTATAAA
>DAINAU010000264.1:0-4224 GCA_036733285.1 bacterium | reverse complement strand
GGCTTTAGTAAAAGATCCTTTTAATAATGCTAATTATTGGAAAGGAAAAATCAGTCAAAAATGTCCAAATTGTAGCTGGGAAAATGATGAACTAAAGAAAGAAACAAATGCGTGTCCAAAATGCAATTTTATTTTGACACCGGAAAATTCTAAAATGGAAATTACAATAGGTGATACTCGTGTTAGGTATCGCTTTCATAAAGATACTTTCTCAATTGATTTATCTTGGATTCCAACAGAAATTAGACTTTCTGCTTCAGATTTACCAGATATGATTAGATTTATGATTAAACATTTTCGGGGCTGGGATTGGTATGTTGAACACATCAAAGATGATTTAAAATTTATTATTGAGCGAGAAGACGGAAGTTACATATATTCTGATTTAATTCAAGGAATGGATAAAGATAGAAATATTAATAATGAGCTTGCTGTCCCTGCTTTTAGAAAATTTTGTCGAGATAATAATCTTAATTTTCATTTTCAGGATGAATTACCAAAAAGTTCACAAGTCCCTGAAATTTCTATAAAGGAGTTTCCATTAATACAAAGAGCACTCGAATTATTTAATTTTCTTCATCCTCGTTATTACTATTATAAAGGAGATATTATTTCGTTTGATTTTTCAGGTTTGTTTCAAGATATGGTTGCTGAAAAATATACATTAGATAGTTTTATTTCGAAAATGGATCAAACAACAAAAAGTGTTGAAATTCTAGAAAAAACTTTAAATCGTCAAAAAAATAATATGAATAAAGTAATGATGTATGCAGTAGCAGTAACAATTATTATAGCTTTAATTATTAGTGCTTTTTCTTTATTTTTAATTGAAGTCAAAATTTTAGGAGTTATAATTTTTCTTGTATTTTTTACTGTCCCATTAATAATTTTAAATAAAACCATTGGAAAATATGATGATTACAAATCAATTAAAAAAGAGTATGAAAGTTCAGTACAGACCGCAAAAAACGAATTAGATAAATTACGTAACGAAATTGATACCTAAAAAAATCCATCGTCTATCTTCGTCCTGCCGTTCGCGCCGCAAGCGTCGCGACCCTTCGGGATATGCCGCGCAAGCGCGGCACATCGGCAGGACGTGTCCGTTAACCGACAGCATAAAAATATGAAGAAATATCTCAATCATTGTATAAAATATTGTTCAAATTTAAAAGCATATGTTACTTTACTTTATGCAACATCAATCATTTATATTTTATTATTACTCATAGTAAAATATTCAAGTGATGAATATGATTTTTCATCCTTTCCGGCAATTGATTATAAAAATTGTCAAGGCGTAATATTACCAACCGGAATGCTATATCCTTTAATTTTAATAATAGGAATTATCTTTTGGATATTTGTATTTATATTTTTTAGAGTTTTGATTGGAAATATTGAACGAATAAATAAATATGTCTTTATTGGAGAAAAATTATATAATAGCATCAATAAATCACTGTTTATTATCTTTGGACTTTGTACCTTATATTTTATTTATAATTTAACTATATGTATAATGCGTGGGTTGCTTTTTTGCACATTAGAACAGTCGCTACTAATAATTTTATTTATACAGATTTATTTTCTTTTGACCTCAATTATATTTCGGTTTAAAATGTGCAGATAAAATACAGAAAAAAATATGTATATTTGCTTTTTCTTTGAAATTATAGTAACTTTTTTTACATTATTACTTGTAGTATATAATTTAAAATGAATATTTATAAAAGAAATGCCGTCGGTTAACTTCATCCTGTCCCTCGTGCCTTGCGGCACGGCGCTTCGCGTCATCCGCTCTGCGAGCGGACGAGGACAGGACGTGTCCGATAGAGGAAATGCCCTTTTTAAAAACAACGAAATACGCTCTTGTTTTATAAATAAGTTGACTATAATCAATATAATGTGTATAATATGAATATGATGACAAAAGAAGAAATTGAAATAGCAAAAAATGAAGGCAATTCATCTTTTTGTAATCTTATTGAACGAATAAAATATGACATTCCTAAAATAATATTTCTTTTAGAAAATTTAGGCCGATTGCCAGAAAATTTTGATGTTGATATATTTTATCAATTTATTGATAGGAATAATAGCAAAATAAGATTTTGGGCTATTAAAAATATAAGTAAATTGGCTACAGAAAAACATATAAAAAAATTATATGAAACCGCCAAAAATGATTCTGATTCAATGGTTCGAAGAGAAGCGGTATCCGCTCTCGGCAGAATGCGTAATCCAAATACTATTAATTATCTTATAGAATTTTTAAATGATACCGACCCAAAAATTATATTACAATCTATTAGAGGATTATTATTATTTAAAACCAATACAAATGTAAGTGAAAAATTAAAATCATTAATAAATCATCCTAATGAAATGATACAAAATGTTATAAAAAAAGAATTTGAGATTGAAAATATTAAAAAACCAATTGAGAATCATACTGAAGTTAATAAAATACTTAAAGATACAGTAGTTAACGGCGATACAATTGAAATAATGAAAATGATAGCAGATGAGTCAATACATTTGACATTTACATCTCCACCGTATTATAATGCCAGAGACTATTCAATTTATCCAAGTTATAAAGATTATTTAGATTTTTTAGCAAAAGTGTTTAAGGAAATATATAGAATTACTAAAGAAGGAAGATTTTTAATAGTTAATACCTCTCCAATAATTATTCCACGTGTTAGCAGACAGCATTCAAGTATACGTTATCCAATACCTTTTGATTTACATCATTATTTGGTTGAAATGGATTGGGAATTTATTGACGATATTGTTTGGCTAAAACCGGAAGCAAGCGTTAAAGATAGAAATGGTGGTTTTAAACAACATCGCAAACCATTAGCATATAAGCCTAATGCAGTTACAGAATACTTAATGGTTTACAGAAAAAAAACTTCAAAATTATTGGATTGGAATATTAGACAATATGATTGGAAAACTGTAAAAGAAAGTAAAGTATTAGAAGAATATGAAACAACAAATGTTTGGAAAATAGATCCAACATTTAATAAAATTCATACGGCAGTTTTTCCGATTGAATTATGTAAAAGAGTTATTAAATTTTATTCATTTAAAAACGATTTGGTTTTTGATCCTTTTGCTGGTAGCGGAACAGTAGCCAAAGCCGCGCAAATATTGAACAGACATTTTTTCTTAACCGAAAAGGATAATAAGTATTTTGAATATATTAAAAACAGTTTAAGCAATGTATCATTATTTGAAAAAAATGATATAAAATTTTTTACTATAAAACAATTAAAGGAAGCATTAAAATGACATTAACAGATGAAGTAATAAAAAATATAATTATAAAATTAATGAAAGGAAAAGATTACCGTATTGAAATTGTAACTTTAATTAATGCTGAGTTTTTGCAGTATGCTATTGATTTTTTTAAGAAGGTAGTTGACGCAAAATTAAAAAATAAAGATATTACTATTGACTGGTATAAAGAAAAATTTCTCAATCCCAAATTAAGTTCGGATGAAATCGCAATTAATTCTGGCTTAAATAAAAAAACTATAACAAATATGTATAACACTGCAAATAAAGAAATTGTGATTGAAGCGTCAAATGAACATTACGACACTCTTTATCAAGCAATAAAGAATCTTATTGAAACAGAACCCGAATTAGATTTAACATTAACAATAAAATTTGGAAAAGTTAGCGTTGATTTAAATATTAATGAAAGTTTAATTGTTATAAATACATTAGCAGTTAAAAGAGCCGCTTTAAGAGGCGGGTTATGGAGTACAGCGGGAAAAAGAGTAGAAAAATATTTGATGATAACTTTATGTAAAATATTTGATGTTCCAGATAAATATTTCGATCAATCTGTTATACCAGAATCTATGAGGGAAGTTGATTTTTATTTGATTACTGATAAAAAGAATTATCGATGTGAAGTTAAATTAATGGGTAAAGGCAATCCTGAAAGCGCGGATGCAGTAATAGCGCGAGATAGCAGTATATTTGTTGCGGATAAACTATCTGAATTAAATAAAAACCAACTTGATGATTTAAAAGTGCAATGGGTTGAGTTGAGAGATAATGATGGATTTAGAAGATTTACTAAAATTTTAGAAATATTTGATATTCCATATACAGATTTTCATGGAGATATTGATAAAAAATTAAAAAGTATATTTTTAGATATTTTTAAGTAACAGGAAAAGGGCACTTCCTCTATCTCGG
>DAINAU010000263.1:0-4277 GCA_036733285.1 bacterium | reverse complement strand
CCAATTTTTTCTAAAAGGAGATGATTGTATATGTTGGAATTAATAAAGAAAACCGTTTTATCCGGAATCGGTTTGACTATGTTAAACAAGGATAAGATAAAGGGAATATGCGACGAAATAGTTAAAACGGCAAAATTGAGCGAAGAAGACGGAAAAAAATTATTTGAAGAGCTTGTTAATAAATCTAACGAAGCGAAACATACGTTTGAAACTAAAATTGAAACGGCGGTTTCTGAATTTTTGAAAAAAATCAAGGTTCCGACAAACGATGAAAACATCAAACTTATAAAGCGGGTTGAAGCTCTTGAAAAAAAAGCGGCGGAGCTTGAACTTAAATTCGGCAATTAGATTTTGAAAAAGCGGAATAAACAAAAATAATGCTGAATAATATAACGAAAATATCAAAGACTTACAGGCATATAAACCGTTATCGGGAAATACTGTCTATTCTTATAAAATACGGTTTCATAGATTTGCTTCAGAAAATCAATCTGCCCAAATTTATAGATATAAGGGAATTGTCGGTAAAATACAAAGCCGAACAGAATTTGACAAGATGGGAAAGAATAAGAAAAGTATTTGAAGAATTAGGACCCGCGTTTATAAAATTCGGGCAGATTATGAGTTCGCGTCCCGATATGTTTCCCGAAGAATTAATAGTTGAACTTGAAAAATTACAGGATAAAGCTCCTTGCGAGAATCCGGATAGCGTAAAAGAATTAATTGAATCCGAATTAAATAAAAAAGTAGAATCGGTTTTTAAAAGCTTTGAAAAAGACCCTGTCGCTTCGGCTTCGATAGCTCAAGTTCATATCGCCGAACTTCATACAGGCGAAAAAGTAGTTGTAAAAATTCAGCGGCCGAATTTGAAGCGGAAACTTGAAATCGACGCGGAAATAATGACGCATCTCGCGGCGTTAAGCGAAAAATATATTTCGGGAATGTCGGTTGTCAAACCCGTTGAAATCATAGAAGAATTTTCAAAAACAATTTTTAAAGAGATTGATTTTTTAAATGAAGTCAACAATATTGAAAGATTCAGAAATTTTTTTAAAGACGATACGGCTATTTATGTTCCCAAAGCGTTTAGAGAATATTCATCGTCGAAAATCATTACGATGGAGCATATCGAGGGAATAAAAATTTCTCAAATCGAAAAAATCGGCGAGACAGGACTGGACGTTTCAGTTATTGCAAAACGCGGAGCGGATTTGTTTTTAAAACAAATATTTCAATACGGTTTTTTTCATGCGGACCCGCATCCGGGAAATATATTCATTATGCTTGACGGGAAAATCTGTTTTCTCGATTACGGAATGTTCGGAACTTTAACCAAACTTCAAAGAGAACAGTTAAGCGATATTATCATAGCTATAACCTCGAACAATGAGAAAAAATTGATAGACGCGATTCTGTCGCTTTCGAGAAAGTCGAAAATTAATTACGATTCTTTATCGCTTGACATTTCAGATTTTGTGAATAAGTATTTTTTCGTAAGACTAAACGAAATAAACGCAGGCAAACTCTTAAAAGAATTTCTTGGAATTATTATCAAACATAAAATAACCATTCCGCCGTCTTTTTATATACTTATTAAATCTCTAATGCTTATCGAATCCGTCGGGACCAGACTGTCCCCCGAGTTCAGTCTGATTGTTCATATAAAACCTTTTGTAAAAAAAATATATCTTGAACGGCTGTCGCCTTTGTCCATAGCTAAAGAATTGTATTCGGCGCTCGCCGGTTTTTCAAGCGGAGTAAGGGATTTTCCGGCGGATTTAAAGGATTTGATGATTCAATTAAAAAACGGTGAAACCAAATTCATATTTGAACACAAAGGAGTAGAACCGGTTTTAAAAACTTTCGACAATATCAGCAACAGAATCGTTTTTGCGATAGTTCTCGCTTCGATAATAATCGGTTCGTCGCTGATAGTTTTATCGGGAATTCCGCCGAAATGGAACGAGGTTCCCATAATCGGAATAGTTGGATTCTTAACCGCGGGATTGATGGGATTCTGGTTGTTGATATCAATTTTAAAACACGGGAAAATGTAATATAAAAAATGAAATCAAATTATTTTGAATACGGCAAAGAATATATTTTAAACAAAATTTCAGGCGTTTGCGAAAGCGACGCGATACGGGTTTTATCAAGGGGAGTTTTTTCGAGCGTCGACGATTTCATCGTTTTGATTTCTGAGCCGGCGGAAAAGTTTTTGCCTGAAATCGCCCGTCTTGCGGATAAAACCAAGACGCGACGGTTTGGAAAAATAATAAAATTATACGCGCCAATTTACGTGTCGAACAAATGCCGAAATTCCTGCGTTTATTGCGGATTTAATTCCGCGAACAGTATTTCGCGCAAAACGTTGAGTTTGGAAGAAATTGAAAACGAAGCGAAAAAAATAAAAGAATCCGGGTTTGACAATATTTTAATAGTATCGGGTTCGTTTCCAAAAGAAGTGGATATCAACTATCTTGAAAAAGCCGTAGGAATAATAAAAAAATATTTTTCATATATAGCTGTCGAGATATATCCGATGGAAGAAGAAGAATACGGCAGGCTTATAGCCGCGGGCGTGGACGGTCTTGCGTTATATCAGGAAACATACGACAGAGACGTATATTCGCAGATGCATCCCTCCGGCAGAAAAAGAAATTACGATTATAGAATTGAAGCGCTTGAACGGGGCGGCAAAGCGGGGTTCAGAGATTTGGGATTCGGCGTATTGCTCGGATTATACGATTGGAGAATAGATTCGGTTTTTATGGTTATGCATTCAAAATATATAATGAAAAAATATTGGAAATCCAGAATTAATTTTTCGTTTCCAAGAATCAGGCCTGCGGCTTCGGGATTTAATCCTCCGTATACGGTAACGGATAGAAATTTGGCGCAATTAATCTGCGCGGTAAGACTTTGTTTTCCGGACGCGGGTTTGAATTTGTCGACTCGGGAGAATTCTGAATTGAGAAACAGATTAATCAGGACAGGCGTTACTCAAATGAGCGCGGGGTCAAAAACCAATCCCGGAGGTTATTCTGAAAACGCGGATTCCGAAGAGCAGTTTCGAGTTTCAGACGATAGAACTCCGGATGAAATTTTCGATTTTATAAAACAATCGGGATTTGATCCGGTTTGGAAAGATTGGGATAATAATTTGAAATAAATTCAAACCAAAAAATGTAATAAGATTAATTTCAAAAACTGCAATAGGATTATGATAATGACGCATTTTAAAAAGTCATTATTGGAAAAAAATATGAAAAAAGACGTATTATTGATACGCCCGAATTTCGCGTTAAATTTTAATCTTGGCGCTGAAAATAAAAAAAATCCTGCAAAGAAATTGAGCTGGGACTATTATATATTGCGGCTTATCTGGAAAAAAGGGAATATATTCTGATTTTTTAGATATGTCGCTTTATAGCGATTCGTACGTTAAACTTAAAAACCTGCTTTTGAACAATAATTATGAATTTATTGGAATAATCGCGTATGCTTGTTTTATAAAAGAAGCGCATCGAGCCGCTGGATTTATAAAAAAATACTCGACTGCCCAAATTATTATTGGCGGACCGCATGCTTCGGTTTTGCCGACAGAAACTTTAAATGAATTTTCGGATTTCGATTTTGCAATATACGGAGAAGGCGAAATACCGTTTTATGAATTATTATCCGGCAAAGATTTATCGCAAATTAATAATCTCGCATGGAAAAACAACGGTCAAATAATCAAAATGTCAGTATTCAAAGTATAACAGATTTGGATTCTTTACCTTTTCCCGCAAGACATCAGACAGATATTTGCAAATACATTCCCCCGCCCGGGAATTATTATTCTTTGCCGTCAACCGGTATATATCGTCACTATGTGGCTTGGACTACACGCATTAGATATTATAACAGATACCTCCAAAATTTTTAATTCCGCATCGTCATCTTGAAATGATCAGCACGACTTATGGGTAAAGATAAGCGGTTTGACGAGGGGGGATAAGGCAATAAAATAAACCGTTATGAAAAGGACTAATAGCGCGCTAAGAAACTTTTGTAAACGGCAATTAGATTATGCCTTTCTCTACTCTCTGTTTTCCAACTGTTTTAACGGTATTATTATATCGAGTGAATAGCCAGAGGCCAATCGTCAAATAAAAAAAATAAATTTTTTCGGCTCGCCCTGGACCTTAAGGTAAAATAAAATCTTATCATTTTTTGATTAGTATCTTATAAATAATTTTTTTGCATTTTTGGCAAGAATATTTTTTGAGGCG
>DAINAU010000262.1:0-4280 GCA_036733285.1 bacterium | reverse complement strand
TCCGAATGTAGGCGACGGCGATTATAATGATTTTGTCGCTGATTTGAATATCAACAGAATAATAAACAGTTCAAACCAGATACAGAAAATTATTATCACTGCAAAGGCATTAGCGCGCGGCGCCGGTTATGACCATCAGTTCAAACTGAAATTGAATTTTCAGGGCGGCGCATCGATAGAACGGAGTTTTTATGATTCATTAGGCAGACGGAGAGCATGGTCAAAAAAAAGCTATCTCAATTCCGCAGATTTAAGCATATTCGATTCTACAAAAGGCGCGTTTAACAGCGCGAATATGCCGAATGTAAATAAAAATCAGGCGTATATTGACGGGTATTCTGTAAAAATTGAGATTACTCTTTCAAATCCGCAGTTAAACCATATTTCAAACTCTGATACGCCGCCGTATAATCCGTATTTATTTGTGAAAGATACAACCCGTGAAATATATCTGAATTCAGTTGATGCAAACGGCTATCCGTTTGCGTTAATAGTTCCGTCAAACTGGGGCTGGCCGCTCGAAGGCAATCAAATAGACAGCGATGTAAAAAGTCCGGCTGTCAATGTAGCGTATCCGCTTTTCAGGGATTGGCGGTTGAGCGGCTACAACTCAAAAATAAACTGGTTTGATTTTCCAGATAGAAATAATATTTATCCAAACAGCAGACCGCGACGGGATAACCGACAGGAATTAGCGCTTGACTTGCGCGATAAATACGCATATTCGGGCGATATAATAACTTATAAAATTGAAATAAAAAATAACAGCGGTAAAGAAATAAATAATTTAAAAATTGAAAATGTATTGGATGATGGTTTAAATTTCATATCAAACAGCGAATATCCGAAAGCGGATACAACTGCAAATAACCGGCTGGATTGGAACATAACAAATATAGCGGCTGATTCGATTATTACTTATTATTACGAAGGAAAACTTTCAGACGATAATTTTTTTATTGGGAAAACATTGAACGCGGCGTGTTCGATGTATGTTATGAATAAATCAGCGGCTAATGACAGCAAGACAGAAATTACAGTGATAGCGGATTATCCGCTGCCGCCTGAAAATTTTCAAGCGCTCGATTATAGCGGAGGGAATATTCTGTTAACATTTGAGAAATCCGTATCTCCGAATATTAAAGAGTATAAAATTTATTTCGACAGCGGAACCGGCGCGATAAACTATAATAATCCGGTTGGGGTAATAACGGCGGGCGATACTATTTCATATTCGTTTTATAAAGCGGGTTTGCAGACAGCAACGGATTATTTGTTCGGCGTCCGCGCGACCGACAATAATTTATTTGAAGAAAAAAATACTTCGCGTATCGTAAAAATAAATTCGCAGGCGATACAAAGCGTAGAAACGGAATTGCATGCTTATATCAAACATCCGCAGCCATTGCAGAAGATAACAGGCAACGGCGTAAATATAATGGCTGAATTGTATAGCGATAATGATTCAATAATTTTTGAAACGACAAAAGATTTTGCAAACAGTTTTAAAAATAATTTTGAAAATTCTAAAGCAGGCAATCCGGTTGATTATGTTGATACAAGTTATACGAATAACAATCTGTCTGTGATTGTATATACAAAAGAAATCGAGCCTGACAAAATCGCGGAAAATATTCTGACTGTTTTTAAAACTGGAATAGCCGAACAAATTTCTGAGATGGAATATTCAGGGATAAAAAAGGGATTTTACAGTTATACAAAAACAATAAATAATTTTGATTTGGCAAATGATAAACTGCAAATTTATATGGCGGGCGCAGATAAAAAAAATAAAACCGACAGAGTGAAACAGATATTATTTCAAATGAAAAATATTGAAGATAATATATGGTTTCATATCCCGGCTGTTAAACCCGCTCCTGCGTCGGACAATCCGGATTATAGTTATCCGTATTTTGTTTTATCCGATTTTACAATATATCCGCAGGGTTTTTATAACCTGCGAGCAGTAGCAACTGATATAAATGATAATATCGACGCTAATCCGCCGCAGATAACAATTGAGATAAATCATACTGACGCTACCAGCAAAAAAAATATTAATAACGAAGGGTTATCCGAAAGTTCAGATGAAATTATGCGGGATAAAAATAACAAAATAATTTTTTGTAATGCGGCTGATGATCCCGCAAACGATTTGAATGTAAAACTAAAACTGCCGTCAGATTCGTTTGATACAAATGGATTTATTATTATTGAAGCGATGAATACGGGTTTACAGGAAATCGATAAGATTATTGAAAAAACCGGAAAACAAAAATTATCGGGTTTGTTAAAAATAAATTTTAGCGATACGTCAATTATAATCAGCGATACAAATCCGCTCGAACTAACTTTCGCATATATTGACAATGATAATAATAACATAATAGACGGCTCGACGGTAAGCGTATTTGAAATGACAATTTGGACATATTCCGAGTCAACAGGAATCTGGGAAAAACTTATTACAAAACAGACGAATACCGAGCGAAAAGAAATAACCGCGTATGTCAAACATTTTTCTTGGTTTGGTTTATTCAGCGATAAAAGCTCTCCTGCATCCGCGAATCTTAATAATGTGGTTGTTTTTCCAAATCCTTTCAAACCAAACGATGGATTGGAAGAAACAGGAAAAGAATTTTTTGGACCTGCGGATATAAAAAATAAAACAGGCGTCCATATAATAGGTTTAACCGCAGACGCGGTTATAACAATATTTGATATACTCGGCAGACGCGTAAAAGAATTTGCTCCGATAGCGGACAGCGGAATGGCTATATGGGACGCGCGTTATGAAGACGGCAGACATGCTGGAAGCGGGGTGTATATAATAACGGTGAAAAGCGGCGGAAAAAAAATTGCGAGGAAACTTGCGATTGTTAGATAATAAACAATTAACAATAAAAAAAATTAAAATTGGATAGTATTAATGAAAAAAATTATTATAATAATATTTCTGGTATTAATTTACAAAACATACGGTTATTCAGAATCGCCTCAGAGCGCGTTATTTCTTAACGCTCCAGTCGGAGCTCGAGCGTCCGCATTAGGCGGAGCATATACGGCGCTTGCTTCCGGCGTTGAGGGATTATACTGGAATCCGGCTTCGGTATCGTCTGAAAGAACAACCGAATTAACCTTTTTCAGAAATGAATATTTCGCCGATATTAATCAGCATTATCTCGGTTATTCGCAATATTTCAAAAAAATAAAAAGTTCATTCGGAGTAAGTCTGAATCTTTTTGATTACGGAAAATTCGATAGAACCATACTTACGTCCGCAACAACCTATTCAAAACAGGGAACGTTCAGGGCAAAAGATTTTGTGTTTGGATTGAGCTGGTCGCCGGATATGGATAAAAAACTTAAATTCGGAATAACAATGAATTTTATAAAATCGCGGATAGCCGACGAGAATGCGGAAGCCGCGTCGCTTGATATTGGATGGATAGCAAAAGCCGGTTCGGATGAACTGCCATTGTATATCGGAGCGGTAGTAAAAAATTTAGGTTCAAAATTAAAATACAATAAAGAACGCGAGAATTTACCATTAACTCAAAAAATCGGAGCGGCTGTCGAAATAGAATATTTAAATATATTTGTTATCAGACCGGCAATAGATTTTGCATTCAATTTTATAGACAAGAAAAAAGATATAATGTGCGGCGTAGAAATAGAGTATGATAAAAAAATTTTAGTGGAAGCGGGTTATAACACAATTAACGACGCGGGTTCCGGATTGTCTTTCGGTTGCGGAATTAATCTTAAAAAATTTCAAATTCATTACGCTTATATTCCAAACAGCGACCTTGATAATTCTCACAAATTTTCAGCGGTATATAGATTCAAATAATTTATGTTGCTAATCATCTTTTTTTCTTAAACCGTTAAAACGGTTTTATTTCTTGTTTTTTTTATAAACCCCGCAATTAATTGCGGGGTTTATAGAAGACAAATCGTTATTTATTAACCGTTTTAAAGGTTTTTTAGAATAGACCTGAATATAAACTCAACCTCGAAGAGCAAGTATTAAAGCTATAAACTTTTCGCGCTAAATCAATTAAAAAATCCTTGAAAAAACAAGGAAAAATCAAATTTTATGAAAAAGTAATAAAAAAAACTTTTCGCGCTAACGGAATTTTGACATCATTTCTTCTCTTTTTCCACAGAAATCATTTTTCTAAAACAAGAATACTGTTCAAAAATAATTTCAAAAAAAAATGAACTACTTGCGCGTTTGAGTCTTCATATTCCGCAACCGTATAGACATAAGGTAA
>DAINAU010000261.1:0-4288 GCA_036733285.1 bacterium | reverse complement strand
CAAGTTGCAAAGAGCGTCGAATTTCACATAGCCGTTGTGAAATCAACGGTTAATAAAAAAAATATGAAAACGACCCTGAATAAGGGTCGAATTTCAAGACAGTATAAGATTCAACCCTTTCAGGTTATATGTTCAAATTTTTTAATGCCGCAGGTTTTTTTGCGCTCCGCGCAAACTACCTGTGGTTACTTGAAATTCAACCGCGTTCGCGGTTGAAAATTATTAAAAACAAATCAAATTTTATTTAGAAAACTAAAAAAGATTAGTTTTTTTACTGACCGCGCCCCGTCTAAACAGCCAGTAAAAAAGTGGAACTTTTTGGAAGCGCACTCGTCTTTACTTGAGCGCGGTCTAAATTGTTCCAATAATTTCAACTTAAAAATCGCTTGTTTATTTTTTATTAACCTTATTTTTCCAATTCAAATTTTATTTCAACCGTCATTTTAACGTCGACAGGTTTCCCTTTGATTTTGCCCGGTATGAATTTCCATTTTTTCAAGGCGTTAATTGCGCTTGCCGAAAAAATATTCGCCGGATTTTCGTTTACTATTTCTATTTTTTCAACGTTTCCGTTTTTGTTCGCAAGAAAATTCAATTTTACTTTTCCCTCTTTATTTAGTTCTCTTGCGATAAACGGATAAGCCGGTTCTACCTTTTTCAATACTTCCGGTTTTTGTTCGACTTCGTTTTCTGAATATTCGGATTTAATCAAATCGCCGGAAACCGACGTTTTATAAACCTGATTTTTATCGGATTTTTTTACCGGTTCGCCCGTATTATCCGGTTTATTTTCACTTGCTCTAATATTTGTCGCAGGCATTTCCGTTTTTGGGATTTCTAAATTTTCTTGTAATGTTTGAACCGGAATCTTTTCGGATATTTCATAATAATTATTGTCAAATTTCAAGTCAAGATTGAACTGAAAATCGTTTTCTATGTTTTTCTCTGTATTTTGATTTTCATTGTTTGAAATCCGCTTCGCTGTCTGCGGAATTATTTCTGAAACGTCTTTAAAATTTTCATTCTTCCTGATGAAATCAAGGTTTTCTTTGCGTTCAATATCAATAATATCCACCGGAATAGTCTGAAGCATTTTCATTCCTGAAATATTTTTTTTAGATGTAAACAAAGGTATAAATATAAAAATAAACAAATTTATGATTACGACGGATAATACCGGTTTTTTTAAAATCCCGTCAATTAAATATATCATAGATTTTACGACCTTACTTTTAGCCGAACGCTTTTTTGTGTCCGCAGTTTTGATTTCAATATTGTTTTTTTTCAGCGGCTACGCTTATATTCGCAGCTCCGGCAGATTTGCATTCGTCCATTATTTTTATAAGCAAACCTGATTGAACGGTTTTATCCGGAACAATAATAACCGACTGCGCGCCGCTCGCGTCGAAAAAAGATTGTTTTATAACGCTTGACAGCGATATCAATTCGGTTTTCCGGTTATTTACCGTTATTGTCTCATCGGAAGAAACAAAAACCAAAACGCTGTTTTTTTCAAGTTGAACCGCGTTTTGAGCGGACGTTCTGTTTATTTCCATTCCCGCTTCTGAAACAAAAGCCGAATTCACAATAAAAAATAACAACAAAATAAAAATCATATCTATCAAAGGAGCGATATTAATTCCTTCAGAATCGTGTTTTTTTTTTCTTTCAAGTTTAATCATTTTGGCGAATTATACGGAAATATTTTCAAATTTAAGTTTTACAAGTCTGGCTTTTTTTTGCAAACGTTTGGAGAATAAATATCCGGGTATTGCTATTATCAAACCTATTTCAGTCGTGAATAAAGATTCTTTTATTCCGTCCGCAAACGCCGATATGTTAGCCGCGCCTGCGGCAGTCATTATTTCAAACGTTGAAATCATTCCGGTTACGGTTCCAAGCAATCCAAGCAAAGGCGCGATAGCCGCCAGATTTGATATGATTTTTAAATTTTTATCTATGCGTTCATAACCCCGCGCCGGATAAGCCGGTAATTGAACCGGCGAACCTTCGGATTTATTTTCACTGATGAAACCCTCGATTTTTCTGAAAAATTTATATTTCAAAACAATAAGCAAGGTCAATACGAACGATAAAATAAATAAAAAAAATCCGACTAAACCCGAACTATAATAATATTCTATCAGATATCCTATATAGTATCTCATTTTAATTTTTTACAATTGCAAGCAATATGCCGGCGGCGACAGCCGAACCGATTACGCCTGCCACGTTGGGTCCCATCGCATGCATAAGCAGGAAATTCGAGGGGTTTTCTTTTTGCCCGATTTTTTGAACCACTCGCGCAGCCATAGGCACTGCCGACACTCCAGCCGCGCCTATCAGCGGATTAATTTTTCCTTTTGTGAGTTTGCATAGTATCTTGCCAATAATGATTCCTCCGGCTGTTCCGAACATAAACGAAAACAGGCCGAGCAGAAAAATAAATAACGAATCCTGTTTTAAAAAATTGGCCGCAGTCAAAGAACTTCCAACGGCAAGCCCGAGAAATATGGTGATTATATTTATCAGTTCGTTTTGAGCGGTTTTTGACAATCGCTCAGTTACGCCGCTTTCGCGTAGAAGATTGCCGAACATCAGCATTCCTATAAGAGCCGCGGAATCCGGAACGCAAATAGCCGATACGAGTAAAATAACAAGCGGAAAAATGAGTTTCACGATTTTTGAAACTTCTCTCGTTTGAATCATTGCTATCGAACGCTCTTTTTTTGTCGTCAGCATTTTCATTATAGGCGGTTGAATAATCGGAATAAGAGCCATATATGAATACGCCGCCACTGTGATAGGACCTAAAAGTTCCGGAGCAAGTTTGTTAGTTAAAAAAATTGTGGTGGGTCCGTCCGCTCCGCCTATTATCCCGATTGCGCAGGCTTCCGGCAATTTGAAATTTAATAGCAACGCCCCTATCAAAGTCATAAATATTCCAAACTGAGCCGCTGCGCCGAGAAGAAAAGTTTTTGGGTTCGCGATTAATGGCCCGAAATCAGTCATAGCTCCCACGCCTAAAAAAATTATAGGCGGAAACAATCCTGATTTTATCCCCCACCTGAACATATCAAGCAGCCCGTTAGGATCGTTCAACCCTGATAAAGGCAGATTGGCAAGCAATGCTCCGAATCCGATAGGTATCAACAACAACGGTTCGTATTGTTTTGTTATAGCCAAAAAAATCAATAAACATCCGATTGAAATCATTATCATTTCCTGATAACCTATAGTTAACAAAGCCGAATGATAATAAAATTTTTCAAGACCTTTCAAAACATTATCTAACATTTAAATTCCACTTTTATAACGTTAAATTTTTGTTAATATTCAGCTCATATTTACAAAAATAGAAAAAATGTTGTGGCAAAGCATTTTTAAATGCGTCAAAGAGCGGAACTAAAGTTCCTTTGCCACATTTTCTCCGCATTATTTCTATTAACGAAGCATAATGTTGAATCGTAACAAATTTTGTCAGATTATATAACAGTATCTTTTAATAATCAATTTAAATTTTAATTTTTCAACAAAGTATGCGCAATACTAAAAATACCAACTTTTTAAAAAGTAAAAAAAAACGCAAAATTCTTTTTTATTTTTATCCCAAATGCATTTGATTTTAGCAGTTTCAATCAGCCGTAGTAAATATTCTGAAAAACTGCGAAAGGAAAAATCAAAGAATAGCCGAACAAAAATCATCATCTACCGAACCGAATTTCATCGAAAAAAGAAATATAAATAACAGTTTGAATTAAAACAAGTTAAATGATTTTTTATTAATTCATTAAAGTTTTTCTAATTATTGCCGATATAAGTATTAAGTAAATAAACAATAAAAGAAATTATTCTGGCAGTCAGTCGGTCTGATTTCTTTTATTGTTTTGGAAATAATTTTGTAATAAGTTGATGCTCCCTCCCTCATAGGTCAACTTGTTATGAAAAGTTTTTATAATTTTTTTTTCCGGCAGTTGTCAAGGGCCTGACAACTGCCTTTTTTTTGATTACCATAAAAAAAAAACCGAAGATTAGCGCGCGGAAAAACAGTTTCGTTATCATTTAATTTTTGACGGAAAAAACGAGCTGATTTGGCGCTTCCTTTAATAAACGGGGTATAATTTTCATTACGAAGAATATTAATTAGCTCTTCGTTTAGTTCTGAACTTACATAAAAAAAAGGCTGTCCTAAGCCGAATTTCATCGGAAAAGGATAACCGTATAATTTGTCCTTAATCCTTTTCCGGAAATTCGGCTTAATATAATATTCGAAAATCGTTTCACTATT
>DAINAU010000260.1:0-4344 GCA_036733285.1 bacterium | reverse complement strand
AAAAATACGAAGAGTAGATTATTTATAAAAAATATTGATATTTATCATAGGAGCATTATTATGCCAAACCGTTCAAATGAATTTTTTAAATTAACTGTTCCCAATAATATTCAATACCTTGAAATAATTCAATCCGCAATCAATGAAATGTCAAAAAAACTCGGTTTTTCAGGAAAATCATTATATCAAATACAATTGGGAGTCGAGGAAGCGGTCGCGAACGTAGTTAAACACGCTTTTGAAGAAGGCGAACAAAACGAGTTCGACGTCGTTTGCAAAAAAGTTCCGCTTGGAATACAAATCACGATAAAAGAAAAAGGCATTCCGTTTGATCCGGAAAAACTCCCGAAATACGATCCGGCCGCGCTGACCTCCGACGATGATAAAACTTCTTCCGGACTCGGCGTTTATTTGATGAAAGAAATTATGGACGAATTTTCTTTTCACAATCTCGGACTCGAAGGAAAAGAAACAAAACTTGTAAAATATCTTCCCAAAAAAAATATAAAAGAATATTTTTCCGAATCAGAGCTTCAACCCGAACCTTTCGAGCCTCCTAAAACTCGTAAAGTAATCTCGGAAAAAATTCCATACGACACGCGTTTAATGAAACCTGAAGAAGCTATCGAGGTTTCAAAAGGCGCTTATATATCGCACGGTTATACTTTTTTTGACGACCATATATATTTCCCCGATAAAATAGTTGAATTAAATAATAGCCATCAGTTGATTTCCGCCGTTGCAATCACAAAAGACAATATCTTTATGGGACACGCCGCTTATTACTATCCAGAAGTGGGCGCTGAAATAGCCGAACTCACTTTTGTTTTCGTTAATCCCGAATACAGAGGGCAAGGATGTTTCACAAGATTGAACGATTTTCTGTTCAATGTCGAAAAAAAATATAAGCTTAAAGGAATTTACGCTTACTCCGTAGCAAACCATCCGTTCACTCAAAAAACAATGATAAAATACGGTATCAACGATTGCGGCATCGAACTCGGAACAAGTCCGGCTTCCTGGCATTTTAAAGGAATTGACGGAGACGCGTCTCAGCGTATAAGCGTCGTCTTAAACTATAAATATGTTGAAAAACCCGAACAATTATCTTTATACGTTCCTCAAAAACATAAAACTATGATTGACAAACTTTATAAAAATATCGGCGCCGAACATATTTTCAAAACGCCTTCAAACGATATGCTTCAATTTTTTCAAGATAAATCCGCGATAGATATTTCGCTCCATTCCGCCGAAGGCAGCGCGGAGATTTTTCTAAAACAATACGGTTCTAACATTCTCAAAGAAATTAAAGCTATTTTACGGGATTTATGCGTTAAACAAATCGCTTCGATTACAATGTTTTTAAGTCTTGAAAACCCTCTGACTTATTTTGTCGAACCCGAATTGGAAAAAATGGGATTTTTCTTCTCGGGAATTATGCCTTACTCAACTGTTGGCGATTCGATTATTCTCCAATATTTAAACAATGTGTCTCTGGATTACAATAAAATAGTCGCTTATTCTGATACGGCAAAAGAAATTCTTAATTACATTAAATCCAACGACCCAAATCAGAATTTTTAGTCATACTATTTTATTTATGGATACGTTCACTCACTTTTTAAGCGGCAATATTTTATATATGTTGTTTAAAGATTCTAAATTTTCCAAACGGGAAAATCAGAGTTTATACGTTTTTTCAATAACCTCTGCGGTTTTGCCTGATTTTGATTTATTCTTTAAAATTTTCGGTTCGCTCGCTTATTACGAAAATCACAGGGGAATCACTCATTCTCTGTTTTTTTTAACTATTCTGATTGCCGCTTCATTTTTTTATTTCAAAAAAAAAACCGGAACAAGATTGAATAAATTTTTTTTAATCGTAGCGGCCAATCTGTTTTTTCATTTATTTCTTGATTTGACTAATTCATACGGAACAATGATTTTATCGCCTTTATCAGACTATAGATTTTCTTGGGACGTTTTTTATATTATGGATTTTGTTATTATTTCCTTATTCGCCGCAGCGATACTCATAAATAAAATTTTAAAAAAATTTGAATTAAACAAATTTATAGCTTTTCTTGTTCTTCTTCTTTTTAGCGGATACTTTTTGTATTCAATATATTTAAATTTGACAATTAAAAATAAAACAAAATATATTCTAAACGATTCCAAACAAAGATTCGTTTCTGTTTTGCCGGGTAAACTTTGGGTTCTTAATAAAAATGTGATTTTTGAAGACGCTTCTCATTATTATTTCGCGGAATATCTGCCTGATAGATTTATTGCAACGCAATTTCCAAAATTCAATTTGGAAATTATTGAAAACGATTTTATTTTTCAAAAGATTATAAAAGCCGATATAATGAATTTTTATTTGTCTTTTTCAAGATTTCCGTCGTATTCGATAAGCCAAAATAAAGACAATATCGAATTGAAAATATTTGATTTAAGATTTTACGACGAAACTTTCAATCCAAATAACGATATGTTCGCATTGAACTTCACCTATATCAAAAAATCGGATTCTATCTCTTTCAAATTCAACAAAATTTCAGGTTTGATTTAGGATGAAAAATAAAACCAAACAATTCGGTCAAAACTTTTTAATCGACAAAAATATAGTCGGAAAAATTCTGAAATATTCCGATATCGAGCAAGACGATACAGTCATAGAAATAGGTCCGGGCAAAGGAGCTCTAACCGTTAAATTATTAAACGCCTGTAAAAAACTGATTTTAATAGAAATCGATTCTTTTTTAATCGAAACATCGCTTAACGAACTTATAAAAAATACTAATGCCGAATTAATCAATTCGGATTTTCTCAAACTGGATTTACTGCGGTTAATACCTGAAAATTCAGTCTTGATAGGCAATTTGCCTTATTCTTCCGCGGCAAAAATGATTATGAAAATCGCCGAATCCAATCTGAAAATTAAACGCTGTATTTTTATGATTCAAAAAGAAATGGCTGACAGAATACTCGCTAAACCTTCTTCTTCTCAATATAACGCGTATACCGTTTTACTGAATTTGCGATTTTCGCCGCAATTTCTATTCGACGTTTCTCCTTCCTGTTTTTATCCTAAACCCCAGGTTTTATCTTCGGTCATTAAACTAACTGCGAATCCGGAATTTTACCCCTTGCCAGATTCGTTTAAAATAAATTTTTCAAAATTCGCTCATTCGGCTTTTGCAAATAAACGGAAAACTTTAATCAATTCAGTTTCTCATAATTTATCCTTAGACAAACAAATTATTATCGAAAGTCTTAAGAAAATTAATCTCAATCCCGATTCCAGAGCCGAAGAACTTTCTTTAAGACAATTTATTGAATTATTCGATTGTATTCAGAATTATTCAGAATAATTCGACTATTATTGTTAATCAATCAGAGTCGCTTTAAACGAACTTTTTATCAAAATATTCGTTTATCGCTCTTTTTTTATATCTTAAACGACCCCTTATCTTATCAATAATTTTCTTGCATTTACGGCAAGAATATTTTTTGAAGCGCTTTGAAACCTATATAAATTACAGCGTCTTGGCGATTTTCTTATTATTCAACTTTAAAAAAAGTTGAATAATATATATAGCCGAATTTCCGGAAAAGGATTAAGAACAAATTTTACGGTTATCCTTTTCCGAAGAAATTCGGCTTAGGTTCGTTTGAAAACAAGTTATGAGCCATGCATATTTAAAAAATTAAATTGACAAATCCTTTTATATGCGTTAAATTGTCTTACAGAATAAAATCGAGGTGATTCAATGAGAGAAACAATAACAATAAGCATTTTGAAAGTATTAAAATCAAAATTAGACACAATAACAAAAAGAGAACATTTAAATCGAAGCGATATTGTTTGCGACGCTTTGCGAAAATATTTTGCAACTCAAGAATTTAATCGTTTACGTTCAATTATGTTGCCTCAAGCAGAGAAGCAAAATATTTTTACTGATGAAGATGTATTTAATATAGTGTCATAAAAATGAAAATAGTAAAAAAAGGGAAAAGTCTCTTGATTTTTTTTGTCTTGACTTTTCAGTCCACTATAGCCTTTTGGCAGAAATATTCTTATTTCCGATAATTATCCCAAAAACTGAAAGTGCGCGCTGTCAAGAAAACCGGAGGCAAGGGCAGCTATTATTGTATCAATTTTATGTTAAGCCCGCAGCGCTGAAAAATTCAGGAGTGTCTGTCGGCGTCTTTTAACTTATAGTATTTTAAGAAGCCGATAGAGACCTTAATTTTTCTGGATTTAATTGACTGCAACGCATTGTATATGCTCATATCGGATGTTGCTTTCAGTTTATATTTAAATTTCGGAAATAAGAA
>DAINAU010000259.1:0-4353 GCA_036733285.1 bacterium | reverse complement strand
TGACGCGCTCTGAATAAAACACATAGTATCGTTGCTGGAAATTGGAAAAGCAAATTCTGATATTTGATTATTTCCGATATGATCGTCCCCGCTTGCATAAACCCAGCTTCCGCCTTGTTGTCCGCCGGAAGATTCCGCGATAAGCGTTAAAGGATATACTGTTCCGAGAGTGGATCGAAGACTTTCTGAATCTCTATAAACGGTATTCGATTCATTGTCATAAGCTCTGAAATAGTAATAAATGGTATCGGCTGATTCAGTAAAAGATTTGCCGATTGAGCAATGATATGAATTAGGATAGTCGGTACTCATATCTAAAGCAGTATAATCTGCCTGCCCATTTTTTTTATAATATAAAGTTACGTTTGATATTGTTCCGCCCGTATCAAATACCATACAGGACATAAAATAATCTTCATTTTTTACAAAAATACTGTGATAATCGTCGAGATAAATAACAGGCGCTCCGCTGACAACTTCGCCGCCGCCGTTTTCCGGCTGAGCAGGAGTCAATATTCTCGCGCCAAACTGTTCTGCAAGATATGCGTCTTTTAATATCATGCCCATTCCGCAACCGTATTTTGGGGATAAAGATTTTTTCGGAGCAAGACCTTGCCCATCAATGAATGTATAATTGCCTATCAAAATACATTTTGCGGATTTATTATTAGCGTCGCCGATAAGGTCTGAATAGTTAGAAATAGATTCGTCTGAAATTGATATTGGAGAACTCCATGTAGCGCCTTTATCCGCTGAAATAATTAAGTAAGGATGCGTTTCTGAAAACAAGGTATAATAAAGAAATTTGCCGTCGTTTCCGCCTAATAAAGCCGGATTAAATGAATAAAAAGCGTGAAATTGCGTAGGCGGAACAGTGTCGTTGTTCAATAAAATATTAGAAATGGATTCAATACCGTTGTCTAAAATTCTATAGACATAGAGAGCGGACGTGTCGTTTTGGGCGGTGTGATATTCCGCAAAAATTCCGAAATTGACTATAGCTCCTAATGTTTCTTCGGCATATGCCGGATCAAATTCCGACGTCGTATGGATTGTTTTACGCGCGCTGAATGTAGCGCAGTTATCATCGGAGTATATCCAGTTATAACTATAACCGGAAGGATAACCGGAAGAATAATAAACAATATGGAACCGATTGTTTATATCGTATCCGAATTGAAAATTTTCAGTATTTAAACTCGAATTGTAAAAAGATGTTTCAAGAGACGTCGTCAAAGAATTTGCCGTAAGATTTCCGGCGTTGTACTTTAAATTATAAATATTTAATGTTCCATCAGAAAAAATCGTTAATTTTAAATTCTGATCTTTATCGGAAATCAAATTGAAACAGTAATAATAATAATTTGCGAACGAAGCCGAATAGGTGTCATATACAAGCAGCGCGCTTGAACCGTTTGCAGGAACCGCGTAAATTCTTATATGCGTATCTTCGTACTCAGGAAATTTTGCGACGAAAATATTTCCGGCGGAATCAACGCCGATTTCGCCCTCGCTCCATTCTTTAGTATCTGAAGCCAATAAATAATTTCCGGTAAAAACCCCTTTTGCTTCGTCGAATTTTGATAGCCAGTGAGAATGCGGAGTAGTTGGGGAAGTGTCGGTCCAGCTTTCCCATTTAACAATAGAAAAATTATTAAACGAAACCATATCTCCAATATTTTGATATACGCCGCTTAGTTTTATCTGATGTTTGCCGAGCGTAATATCAACGGTATTTTGACCTTCGGTTATATTAATTATTTTACTTCCGCGAATTAATACCGTATCTGAATTAAGTTGTTTAACGGCAACCGCTATAGAGACGTCGGCTTGAACCGGAACGTCGTTTAATACCAGCGAACCCTGCATATTAGTAATGGTTCCCGAAGCTGAACTTATGAGCGTTCCGGTTTTATCATAAGCCGCGGCTGTGGCAGTATAAGTTCCTGAAGCCGCGAATTTCGGCGCTTTTACATTTAAACTGACGTCGGACGATTTGCTTGTATTTCCGCAGTTTGTCAAAAAAGCGGTTATTAAAATTAATAATAAAAACAATCCGGCATTACTGATTTTTGAATTATATTTTTTCATATATATGATTCACCCCGTTTAAATTAAATTATTTGAAATTTATAATAACCGAATTTTTTGAAACCGGTTTGGTTATAATCGTGGGCTGATTGATTAATTGTTCTGTTGTTTTTACAATCTGAGCCGAAATTTGCGGAGCAGCCGGAGCGCCCGCTATTTCAGCTATCGCTTTTACTTCCGCGGCGGGTATGCTTGTTTGTTCGCCGGCGCCTGAAGACGAAGGCGAAGACGATACCGATAAACTTTGACCCGCGGGAACTACGGAAGAAATATTCGACATTAAGTTAGTTACCACAACGGAACCTTGAAAAACCGAAACGTTTGTTCCTGCCGGAGATGAAGCAGTGTTGAAAATTGTTCCTCTTACGCCGACGACTGCGGTCGGGGTTTTAACGGAAAAATTTTCAGAAGCTCCGAGTTTTCCTATTTTAGAAAGAAGATTTCCTTTTGATAAATTTAAATTTATTTGTTTTTTATTTGATGAACCGAAGAGTCTTTTTTTTGCTTCAAGATTAGCTTGAGATATGGTCATATCAGACATTTCTCCAAGTCTCGAATATGTTTTTGGAGCAAATTCAAGGTCGCAAATTGAACGCGAACCTGTTATAACTCTGTCGCCGACTCCAAGTATTTGTCCTGTCTGAGCTTGAAGCTCGGCGCCGTTTGCTTTCATTATTGTAACGCTTCCTTCAATATCAATTATTTTTACGTTTAAATTATCCGATGCGGCTGGTAAAGCTATCATTAAAACCAAAACCGCAAATAAAAGTATTATTTTTTTCATAAAAATTCCTCCTGATAAATTTATTAGAAACTATTGGAAAAACCAAAACTGACAAGCAAATCAAGACCCGATTTATGCAAATCTCTGCCAATTGATAGATTAGCGCTTTGATTTGAATTAAGATTGTATTTCAATCCCAATCCCGCTATTAAACTGGAAAAAGTCGAACCGTCCTGATAAACCATATCTATTGAACCGCCAATGTTTTTAGTGAAACTTCTGCTTATTCCGCAGGCGATTTTAAATATGTTTTCTTTATTATCAGAATTTATATCAAAATAACTTAAACCTAAATCAAGGTTTAAAACGCAATTTTCAAATTCTTTTTCTACGGGAAAATCAAACATTATATCCATTTTATTATCAGTTCCGGTAAATCTTTCCGCGCCGGTAGGCAATCCTAATCCAAACATAAACGCGCTTTTCATATCGTAATTCTGTAAAATATCAAGTCCTATTTTTGCGCTGGCATATATGTCTCCCAATCCGGCGTCAATATCCTCGATTTTTATAACGGGCAAAGCGATTGTCAAATCGAGTTTATCTATCGGAGTATAAGAAAACGATACCGGAAACTGGTATAAATCATCGCTAATGTCTCCGTCCAGATTAACATAACTTAATCCCGTTCCGATAGATTTATTCCCTTTGCTTCCCACTCCCGGAGATGTGAACAATAGACTTCCGGTTGGACCTTCAGTCGCCGTCGAAGTCTTAAATTCCAATCCTAATGGTTTTGAACCCATATAAACGCCGGCATTTTCGGCGTTTAAAATTGATGCGGAAATCAAAACCGCAAAGAAACAAAAAAGCAAAAATCGTTTCATATTGAAACCTCCTCAAAATATAAAAACCAATTTTTAAATTGCCGCCATTCAGGCGCTTTTCAAAACCGTTAAACCGGTTAAAAATCTTGTGTTTTTTTCATTATTATCTTATCAATAAAAGGATTAAGAGCAAATTATACTGTTATCCTTTTCCGCTGAAATTCGGCTTAGGGGTTTTTAAAATAAGATTGTAATCGCGAATTTTAATTCGCGGCTGCAAAAAAACGCTTGCTCGGCAACCCCTTTAATAATCCTTGTTTGTGATACAAAATCACGAATAAACAACCTGTTTCAACCGTTCACAGTAAATTTAAATTATAATAGAATATTGACTATAAATATTTTACTGTAAAACAAAAAAAAAACAAGCATATTATTACTTCCGGCTTACAGGGCAAAATCGACGAGTAAAATAAAAGTTCGATAAAAACAACGCTTCGGATAAGAAAAAGCCGGCCTCAAAAGTCGGAAATATTAAAAAAAATGTAAAAAATTTAAAAAACAGAAATTTTATTAAAAGTTGTAACTCTGAAAATTCAGAAAAAAAAGACAAGAATCCCCAGCAAAAAACAAATTGAAATTAAAAGGGAGAAAAAGTGCCTATAATAGATTTTTTATAGAATATTTGATAAGTAACTTTTGTTGCTAATG
>DAINAU010000258.1:0-4371 GCA_036733285.1 bacterium | reverse complement strand
TTCGTTTTTTTTGCCTATTGCCGGCAATAGGCAAAAAAAACATATTGACTACAAATCTATAATGTTGTATATTTTGTTTAAATGATAATTGATTTTCCTATTAATTCAGATTGACTACAAACCTATGGCGTTGTATATTTTGCTTAAATGATAATTGATTTTCCTATTTTAAAAAAAATATTATTATATATCCGAACAGAAATTAATATCATTAAGTTCAAGTTTTATTAAAAAAAATAATATTATTATCGAAATTTGCCCTGATGAAGTTACTGAAACGCGTTCAATCTGGAAAAATCTGTCAAACAAAAATTGTATAATTTCTTTACCGTTAGTATTCGATAATCGACAATTATTTGACCGCATAAAAAATGTCAAAGAACGCGGATTTACTAATTTTATGCTCGCGCATATCAGCCAATACGAATTAATAAGAAACATTTTCCAGAAAACGCCAGTTATATTTGCAAACAATACAATTTATGTCACAAATACAGCCGCCGCAAATTTTCTTGAAAATATTAAATTTTCGGGGTTTGTATTCGCTTGCGAAAATGAATTGCAAAACATCGGCCTAATAAAATCAGATTTGCAGAAATTTATTTTTATCCAATCAAAACCTAAATTATTTATATCGCGCGCAATCAACAAAAATATTGAAGGTGATAAACAATATTCAGATGAATATGGAAAACTTTTTAATTTACAGGTTGAAAATAATTTACTTTGCGTTTATCCTGCAAAGTCGCAGTCGCTTGAAACTCATCAAAAATTTTTTGAAGATAATTCAATTTCAGCAGTGCATTGCAAAAAGTAACTCGGCTAAGACATTAAAAAACAAAGATGATTTCAATTTTATATTAAATCATTTTCGGTGAGAAAGTAGGGTTAAACTCCTTCTTTCTAATAGAAAACAATCACAATTATTGCACTCGTCCATATTTTTACAAAAACAAATCGGTCAGATATTTATCAGCTTTAAGTATTGAAACATTTTTTTCAAAGCGTTCGGCGCGCAATTGATATACAAGCTGGATTGCTGGTATTCCGTATTTCTTTTCAAAATGAAACAGGTTGCTGCTTATCGTATCATCGGAATACTTACATTCGATCATAGTTGTCGGTTTGTTATATTCAGTTATGCAGAAATCAACTTCCCTGCCGTCTTTTGTCCTTATGTATTTGAGTTCAGCAGGTATCGCTTTATAATCATTTAATCCGTATATGTGTTTGAGTAATGAAACAGCGACAAAATTTTCGAATACCGCGCCTTTATCGCCTATCACCATTCCTGTATCATAAAAATATATCTTAGGTTCCTTAAGCAGCGAACGCGCTATATTTTTTGAATGCGGAACGACCCTGAATACTATGAACAGCGCCTCGAATATCTGAATATATTTTTTGACTGTGTTCGATGCGATACCGCAATCCTCGGCAATCGAAGAATATGAAATTGGCGAACCGACACGATGCCGTAAAATATCAAGGACTGTCTGGATTGCCTTGAAATCGTGAATTTTCTCAAAATCAAGAATATCAGTTCGTATGATCCCGTCAATATACTGCATCCGCCAGCGGTCAGCGTCAATATCATCGTCAGCAGTGAATGGTTCGGGAAATCCGCCGCGTTTCATCAGTTGTTCAATCGATTTTTGTTTTACTCTATCCTTCGGCAGTTCCGCTAATCCAAGCGGTAACAGCCGATGCCTGAAATACCTGCCTGCCAGCGAATCACCCGAATGTTTCATAAAATCAAGACCTGCGCTGCCCGTAACAATAATATTCTGGTTTTCGGGCTTTGTATCATACACTCCCTTGATATAATTCTTCCAACCCTGCATCTTGTGTATTTCATCGAATATAATCAGTTCAACATCAGGCATCCATAAATTCTTTTTAATGATTTTCCTGTCTTCGTAGCTGTCATAATTCAAATAAACAGAATTCTTGAAGCGTTCCGCCGCTTTTCTGGCGAGCCAGGTCTTACCTACCTGCCGCGGCCCAGTAATGAAGACCATCTTTTTCTTCAGATCTTTCAATATGTATTTCAACTGCATCCTTTCCATGTCAACGACTATAATAAACTAAATTGCAAAAAAGTCAAGACTATTTCGCATAATTAATCGTTAAAATACAAATATATATCAATGATACATTTTAGTTTTTTGAAGTAATTTGTAAAAATAATTGATAGCCGTGAATGCGGTTAAATTTTAAATAACCGCAGGCGCAACCTGCGGTATGAAATGCAACTACTGTAATGTATCATAATAAAGTTGACATTATTTTCGTTACATAACACTACCGCTATCAATCCTGAACTTCAAAAAACTAAAACATTACATATCAAGTTGATTGTAAGGATTATTTATGAGAATTAATCCGGCTCAAACATCACTATTTACGCTGTCATTTTCACTTCCTGCGTGAACGACCAATTCGCAGGACTGGACTTTCTTTCATTCTAAAGAATTACTTAAGCACCAGTTAGCAATTACACACTTGCTTAACATACCGAATTTTCACAAATAAAATTATAAATTCACATTAGTTCACATCAGATCTATGTAATAAAATAAACAAGGATTGTATTTGAAGGGAGTGTGATAAATTTAACTAATCATTTTTTTATAAAGTTATATCACTATTATTTAATATAAAATTATAATAGCGGCGCTTCATTATTAACTTGAATTTTAAAAAAAGTTATGACATACTGTAAATAATTATTGAATAAAATTTTGTGAATAGTTAATTTAAAAAAATCAGGAGGTAAATATGCGGCTTAAAATAGTTTTGGAAAATGGCGAAGACGGATATATTGTAGCAAGTTGCCCTTCTTTGAAAGGATGTTGGAGTCAAGGAAAAACCGAAACTGAAGCTCTTCAAAATATCAAAGAAGCTATTGAATTATATTCAGAGTAATTTATTTTTTATTTTTTCAATATCATTATTATTCAAGAATCCGGTTTTTGCTATTTCCGATATATCTAATAAAAAATCTTCTATATTCGGAATTTTATATCTATCTATTTTGCCAATCAAGTTTTCTTTGATGGATTTAAGTTCGTGTGGATCAATAATACCAGAAATAAAAATATTATTTAAAACCTTTAAACCTTCGATAATATTATATTCGAGTTCTGTATTTGATTTATCAACATATTTTAAAATATTTTTGAATTCCTGATTTGTAATAATTTTTTCGTTAATTAATGGAATAAATTTTATAATAAAATCTTCCCATGTTTCTCTAACGATTTTATTTTCAAACTCCAGAAAAATATTTTTTTTTCTATCATTAAATTCATTTTCAGTTAATATACTATCTGAAAATAAACGATGGCTTTTTTTCAACGAATCAACTATCCCGTTTATATTTACAGATTCATTTTCGTAATCCTGTTTTTTTTTCGCTTCTTTTTGTTTTTGTTCAGCGTTTTGTTTTACTAGATTACTTATTCCAAGTCCTATTATTGTAAGAATTACAGGTATTGAAAGCGGCAATCCTCCATCACACCCGCTTAAAGAAAAAAAATAGAACATAATTAACAATATTTTTTTTATAGGCATAGTTTAACACTTCCTTTTTTTTTATGATTATTTTAATGTCCTGTCCACGCTCTTCTATCTTCTAATTGAGAACCGTCCCCATTATTATACCAAAATATTTCCTTTTGAATCTTTTAATTTATTTACATAAATTAATAACACATCAATTATATATAATATACCAAAATATAAATAATAGCTATTTTCTACTTTATCTGTTAAATTCAAAATTAATAAAATAAAAAAACACACACTAATCATAAGCTTAAAAAAGCCGAGTTCAGTATATCCTAAATAAAAACGGTCTATTCCAAATATTCCGTATAAAAATGACAATAAAAAAGTAGTAAAATGCTGTTTTTTATAAGTATTATTTATTTCAATACTTGTAGTTTTTTTCAAATTATTTAAATTTAAGTTTGATAAATCATATAACCACCATAACGCCATTATTATTAATATTGCGTTTATATCCTGATTAATATAATACATCAACCAATAATCAAAAACAAAAAACAAACGATGTAAATATAAAATACTTATAAATGAAATAAATAAAATCATACCGATTATTTCTTTTTTATTAATTTTTGATTTAAAAGAACACGCTATTAAAAAGATTAGACAAAATGAATGTATTATTATTTCAATCCACAAAAAATAATTAAAATTATATAATAACATAATATAATATCCAATTGAATATATTAAAGTATATGATATAATTATTGAATGATTGATTCTTTTTTTTGTGATATACAATTTCACTAGTGTCCAATTAAAAATATAAAAAACTTGCTAACGGTTTTACCTTTT
>DAINAU010000257.1:0-4372 GCA_036733285.1 bacterium | reverse complement strand
ATTTTTCAAAGATTTACGCTATTCGCTTTTTTCTAAAACAGATGTCCTCTATCGGTTGGGCGCTCTCGTCGGTCGCCAATCGTTTCTATAAAATAATTTTAAGCGTCGTTTTATAAAATATTATAATGTAAAGCGGCAAACGCTTTAACGGAATTCAACGGCGACTGACTTTAGCCGAGCCGCTTCGGCTCAAGCGAGAGCGCCGAGATATGCGGCGTATTTTTCTGTTGCGACTCTTTGAAAGCGTCTTGTAATTCAATCGTTCAGGAATTTTATCAAAAGATATTTCCGTCAGGTCGAACTCGAAATGTCCGTCGCTATTCGCGCTGGTAATCCAATGAGTGTCGTCAAATTAAATCATCACAATCGTTGATTGCAACAGACGCGCAATTCCAAATCGTGACCAGTTTTTCAAATCGTGATAATCGTTTTTATTATAACAATAAAATCGTTTTTGTAAATATAAATTATTTTTTTGCGCGGCTGTATCGTTTACGAATCATCGCGTTTCATAGATGAAAAGACCGAATGGTCGTTTGCGAACATAGCTGCAGCAGTCGGGTCGCAGCGTCTGACAAATCAAAGCGTCTGACAATGATGCCACGACTGCATCGAAATGCTTGCACCATACAAAACGGATATTTCGAGAAACCTTAAAAAGTCAAGGAAATATCGGCACTTTCAATATTATGACGAAAACGTGAACGCCAAGCGTCAGGCAAAAAAAACTTCCTAAAATAATCAAAAGACTATTTAATTTTATACTATCAAATCGGGTCTTGCTTTAAAACCAAAAAAATTTTTTACAGAAAAATATGCCGTATATCGGACAAGCCCTGCCGATGTGCCGCGCTTGCGCGGCATATCCTGAAAGGTCGCGACGCTTGCGGCGCGAACGGCAGGGCTAAGATATATGACTGTCTCGCCTTTCATAATGTTTCAATCCATTTTCTAATAAAATAAGGACAATTTATTAAATTAAATTTCGAAAAAATTTCTTTCCAAAATATTGTTTCATGCGTTTTTGAAGTAGCATTTTTGCTGACCAAAAATAAAAACTGTGTCCTGCAACCAATTAATTCTTCAAATAAATATTTTTGTAATTCAGTTTGTCTAACATAATGCGTTTTACTTGAAAATCTCCGAACGAACATATCGCATTCATTTTTATTATTTGGATAAAAACCTTCGCCAGATTCTAATTTAGCTTCAATACAAACTGCATTTTTATTAGAAGTGTGAATAACAATATCTGGTTTTATATTAAATGCCCACTTGAATTTACAAATTTTTAGAAACTCTTCATTATCATTTATATTTTTTTCATATTTTGATAAACTCCAATTTCCTGGAAATTGAATAAATTCCGAGGAAGGTTTAGGAACAGCTCCAAAATACGAATTAAAATCTTTAATACTTGCCGAAGAAAGAAAATCAATATTTTTCGGTTTTAAAAACTTTAAAATTAATTCTCTTTTTTTTTCATTACCATCTATATATGTCCATAAATCTCTTAAATATGAGTATTCAAAATAAATTCCAAATTCTTCTGGTATTATTTCAAAGTCACATTTGATTGTTTCTAAAAATATTTTTAAATTTTCATTAATCAATAAAGCATAATAAAATATTGCAGCCAAGTTACGTTCTTCTCTATTAAATAAATAATAATTCTTTTCAAAATTTAAAAACTTACGAATGTTCATATTATCCTCCATAAATTTAATTCATTGAATTTTTATATATTTTTTTTGATTTTATTGACCTAATAAGCAAAAGGAAATCTCCAAATCTATTACCAAATTCTTGAGCAATTTTATTATAAATTATTTTTATTTTTTCGTCTTTAGGATCACATTTTAATGCTATTTCAATTTCCTCAAAAGCTTTAAATATCATTCCATTATCGTGAAGTATTTCCGCTAAAAAACCTCTTATAACTCCTTCAGTTTCTATGTTAACATTTAAATTTGTTAATTCTAATAATGTTCTAATAGCATCATCGCTTAACCCTAATTGAACTTGTGTATATGCAAGAATAAAAAAGTATTCTTCATCGCAAGAAGTTTTATCTTTTATACTGGTTAATAATTCGTAAGCCTCAGTATAATTATGGTTTTCTATATGTTCATCAATTAATGAACGAAAAGCGTGATAATTATTATTTTGGTCAGGAAAATTTATTCTATCGCTCATAGTCGCCTCCTTTTAATTTTTGCGAGATGTCATATATCGGATTGGGCTTTTACTCGCGAGCGTAGCGAGTGACTGCGAAGCAGCCACGCCACAGGCGTGAGGTAAAAGCCCGAGTTACACGACCGGGCATTTTCTTTCTTTCAAATAATTGTAAAAGTAATAATTTTTATTTTTTTCATTATGTCAAAATTTCAAAAAAAATTCCGCGCTACTCGCGGGAAAAATCATTGTATAAAACCTTGCTTGCTTCGCTACGCTTGGTTTTATACACTGATTTTTCTTCCAAGTGTAAAAGTGTAAAAGTTCCAAGTGTTAATCTGTCCTCGCTAACCGGAAGCCGACGTAGCTGTAGCGGGCCGACGGATCGTAGTAGCGAAGGTAGTAACGGTGGGCAACACGACAATGGACGTCGTAGTAGTAACAGCTACCGCCACGCAGCACACGGCCCGAACCGGTTTTAGCGCCTTCTGGATCTGTCTGATGTATTGTTGAATACGGCTCATACCAATCCTGACACCATTCCCATACATTTCCAGACATATCATATATTCCCAATTCATTCGGTTTTCGACCACCTACTGGTTTTGTTGATTTATCATTATTTCCTTCATATTCCGCTACTTCATCTACATTATTACTTCCGCTATAAATATATCCTTTACTCTTGTTTCCGCCTCGAGCCGCATATTCCCACTCTGCCTCGGTTGGCAAACGAAATTTTTTACCAGTCAAACGATTTAATTTTTCTATAAATTCATGGCAATCATTCCAGCTTACATTTTCAACCGGCAAATTTTCACCTTTGAAGTATGAAGGATTGTTTGCCATTACTGCTTCCCATTGCGCTTGAGTAACTTCATATTTACCCATATAAAAATCTTTAGTCAATGTTACTTTATGCTGTTTAAATTCAGAGAATATTGCTAATCTGTCTTTTTTGTTTAACATTTCGATTTCTTTTGGCGGCATTCCCCGCATATATGAGCCAGCTTTTATTTTAACCATTTCTAAAAAAACACCGTTGCCCATATCTATTTTTTCAACATTATTAGAACAACTAATAATAAATAATAGAAAACATAAAAATAAAATTCCTTTAATACTTTTTTTCATAAAATCACTCTCCTACAAAATTTTTTTTGCCTTTAAAATGCCTGTCGTGTAACGGACTGACATCCGCGTCGGACTGCGCAGCAGTCTGACTGAAAGCCGCGCGAAGCGCGAGCGCGGATGTCGAGATAGCCGATGTCATATTTTTAATACGAACTTATTAAAACAACATACGGTATAATTTTTTCAATCCTTTCTTCTAACTTTAAATTAGAAGAAACACTATATGTTTCTAATATTTCATTTGTCTCAGGAAATAACATCAATATATTTCTTAAAAACTCAGATTTAATTGCAAAATTAACATTTTGAGGTATAATATTAGTGTTTTCATAAAAAAATTTTGCATTTAAAGTAGATAAAACTATACCAGAAATTTCTCCTGTTTCAAGAAATAATGGACCGCCGCTATTGCCTGATTGAATTGGGACACTAATTTGTAATAATCTCGGATCATCTTGTATTCCATACAAAGAATTTATAATACCTTCTGAAACCTTTGGTTTTTCTCCTAATATACTTTTAAGTGGATAACCAATAGTAAAAACTTTTGCTCCCATTTTTATATTATTTGCTGACGAAATTTTATAAGGAATAGGGTTATCGCTGTAAATATCGCGATAATTAAAATTTTCAACTTTAATTATCGCAATATCATTTTTTTTATCTTTTAAAACTACTTTAGCAAGATATTGTTTATTGTTATCATTTGTAAAAACAACTTTTATTTCTTGAATATTTTCGATAACATGATAGTTAGTAGCTATTAATCCAAGTTTACTCACAATAAAGCCACTCCCTGAAGTTTTTATAGGTTTATTTTCATTATTATTTTTATTAGATTTTGAATAAATTAATTGAAATAGTTTTTCCGACAAAATCGAATTTTTATCAATATCATTCATACTTTTCAAACAATCTAATGCATTGATTCGATTATCTTTTTCTAAAAATGAAATACCAGCTCTATAATAATAATCAAGAGCTACTAAATCTGAATTTAAAATTTTATAACAAGTTCCTAAATTATAATATGCCCAAGGGTAATCTTCTTTATATTTTAAAG
>DAINAU010000256.1:0-4379 GCA_036733285.1 bacterium | reverse complement strand
TATTAATAACAGCCATTAGTGCTGGATTGTCATTTTTAAGCTACCATTCAGAAAGGATAATTACACCAGTAATATTAATTTCTTTGTTGATTAATAATTGGAAAGTCGTAGTTAATAAGAAAAATAGTAAAGTTTTAATTATTTCGATATTGGCCGGATTAATCTTGGTACTACCAACAGTAAAATTGATGGTAACACCGGGGTTTTTGTCCAGACTTAACAGTCTAAGTATTTTTTCGATTGAAGTTAAAAAACCATGGGGATTTGATGAAAATTTAATTGGCTGGAAAAGTTTAATTTTTAACAACCAAACGGAGTTACAGTTAAGAGAATTTGCCTCGCTGTATACTTCTTATTTTTCTCCAAGGTACTTATTTGGTTTGGGAGATCCTGGTCCAAGAAGTTCTTACCCTGATCTATCTCCACTTTTATGGTGGCAATTAATATTTTTTTTAATAGGTGTCTTTTGGATATTTGCAAAAAGGAATAAAAAGGAAAAAGATTTAAAATTTTTAATAATTTTAATACTATTAGTTTCCCCTATCCCAGCATCAGTTACCAAAGACCCATTTTCCAGTATTAGGAGTTTGCCGTTGGTTTTTCCATTAATTGTTTTGGTAGCGATAGGAATAGATAAATGTTTAAAAAGGTTTAATTTTCTCGGAAAAATAGGCTTAACAATATTAATAATTTGGTCGGTAGGGAGAATCTACATACCAATATTTAAATTTAACGATTATTTTCGAGGACGATTTTGGGATGAAGGAATTGAGGAGATGGTTACTAAAATCAAAGATGAAAATTTAAGAAATTTATTATATGTTATTTTAAGCCGCACAATTCGTTCATGCAGAGCAACTACTCACGCAGATTTAGCAACACTAATTGAACCTATAGTATCAGCGTATTATTGTTCTAAACACGGCAAAATTTGCAAACCACTTTTTTCAATTTATAAATGGTGGGAAACATATTCCAAAGATACAATTGACAGAATTAAGGAATTTAACAATTTGCGGACAAATACCGAACAAATTTGTTTAACCGGAGATAGCCGAAATATTGATATTTTTGAGAAGTTAGAAAAAAACAGTAAATTATTGGCAGAAATAGCAAAAAAGAAAAAGATTAATGGAATATTTTCAAGTCCGCCTTATGTTGGTTTAATTGATTATCACGAACAACATGCCTACGCTTACGACTTATTTGAGTTTAAACGTAATGATGATTTTGAGATTGGTCCTTTGTTTAAAGGGCAAGGAAGAGAAGCAAAAGAAAATTATTTAAAGGGAATCACGGAAACTTTACTTAATTGTAAAAAATATTTAATAAAAAACTACGATATTTTTTTAGTTGCAAATGACAAATACAATCTTTACCCTACAATTGCAGAAAATGCAGGAATGAAAATTGAAAATAAATATACGCGACCAGTTTTAAATCGCACAGAAAAAGATAAACGCGCATATTCCGAAATTATATTTCATTTAAAGGAAAAATAAATGAGCTTAAACAAAGAACAAATTTTATGTGTTGAAAATGTTTTAAAGAATAGTTTAAGACATAAATTTCAAAATTACAAACCAGAACCAGCCGCTATGCCTTTTCACACAAGATTACTTGGTAAAGATAGAATGGCTTTATTTTCATTTATTCATTCTTTAAATACAAATTTTGGCACAAGTATTTTTGAACCTGTAGCTTTGGCTTTAGCGTCTGGGACATTTAAAAACGCATTATCGCAACAAACTGCCGGAACTCAAATTTCATCTGAAGCGCAAAAAGTTATCCAAACCATTATGGACGGATTAACAACAGCCGACATTACCCCGAACAAACCGCATGAAATAGAACTCATTAGAAAAGCATGTCAAAATGGAGAAATTAAAACTGTAAAGCCGACAAAAATTGATATTAAATTAATATCAAGAGATGATACCATTTATTTATTTGATTTAAAAACAGCAAAACCAAATGCTGGCGGATTCAAAGAATTCAAACGAACATTATTAGAATGGGTTGCAATTACTCTTTTTAATAATTCGTCTATAAAAATACAAACACTTATTGCTATACCTTATAATCCTTATGAACCAGAACCATATAAACGCTGGACAATGCGCGGAATGCTTGATCTTGAAAACGAACTAAAAGTCGGAAAAGAGTTTTGGGATTTTATTGGCGGCGACGGAGCATACGACGATTTATTAATTATATTTGAGCGTGTCGGCATTGAGTTAAGAAAAGAAATTGACGATTATTTCATCAAATATAATAAATAAAAAATGCGGCACAGCAGGTAACTTTGCCTTATACCACGAGCCCTTTGGGCTCGGCGGCTTTGCCGTCATCCGCTCTGCGAGCGGACGAGTATAAGGCAGGTTCGATAGACGATATTTTTTTAGAAAACAAGAGGCGAAATGATATTCAATATTAGAACTTATCTTAATATATTTGCAATTATAATTTTTTCGATATTTGGCGAATCGTTTTATGGTAAAATTCTAATTGATAAAGTTACTATTATTGAAATTATAACCTTAGTTTCAGTTATTGTAAGTTCTTTTTTTTCTTATTATTTTATAAAAAAACTCACAAAAAATCTAAATGATAAAAGCAATTTTTTTAAATTTTATATTTATGCGTTTAGAAAAGATTTTACCAATATTCCACTTTATTTATTCGTATTAACTGTGTCTTTTCTAATAGTATCTTTAGTTAAATATGGTCAAGTTAATTTCATTTGCCTTTTATTCGGTTCGGCGTTTATAGGTTACCTATTTTCCGTATTAATTTTTAACAAGAAATCAAATATACACAATCAATTATGAAAAAAAGAAAATTAACGCTTATTGAAAAGTTATTTGTATATTTTATAATTATTCTTATGTTTGCCTTGTTTATATTAATTTTTTCTAAATTTGAATTCCCATATTATTATTTAATTCCCTTGATTTTTGCGACATGGTTTCTTATAGAAATTCCAGTTATTCCAGAAACCATTTGTTATTTATTACGACCGAAAGTTAGAGAAAAATTAGAAGTAGAAAATGATAATACCGAAAATTAAAAAAACATCGTCTATCTTATGCTTATACCTCGTGCCTTTGGCACGGCGGCTTTGCCGTCATCCGCCGCAAGCGGCGGACGAGTATAAGCATTATTCGATAACTGAAATCATCTTAAAATACATAGGAGGAGGAGGCAAGAATGGAACGAAATTATTTGTTAGAAGCATTATTAAATAAATCAAAAGTAAAGCATAAGGTTTTCATTTCATATCATAAAGATGACATAGAAGAAGTTAAAGAATTTATAAAAGAATTTTCCGAAGACGAAGAAATTTTTATAACGCGGGCTTTAGATATGGAAAAAGAAATTATTGATAGTAAAGATACTGATTATGTTATGCAACGAATTAAAGAATTGTATTTGAAAGATTCTACGGTAACAATTGTATTGATTGGAAAATGCACTTGGTCACGGCGATTTGTTGATTGGGAGATACAATCTTCGCTTCGTCAGGGAAAAACATTAACACCTAATGGTTTACTTGGAGTTAAATTAAAAAGTTATAATCAAAACGGATACCCCGACAGATTAAATAAAAATTTAAAACAAAATGATGAACAAGATGATTGTTACGCAAGAGCTATAAATTACCCGGATAATAAGGAAACATTACAAAAATATATCGACGATGCTTTTAATGCGAGAAGTTCCCGCGCTCATTTAATAGTTAACACAAGAGAAAGATTTGAATATAATAAATCCTGTAGTTAAGGTAAAGGTTATAAATAAATGAATAAACAAGATTATGAAAAATATTATAATGAAAGATATTTAAAAGAGGTTAATTGGTATGATAAAAAGTCAATTAATAATAAGCGTGGATATTATATTTCACAATATCTAATTATTATTCTTGCTTCATTAACTCCAATATTTGCTTTGACTGATTTAAAATGGTTAACAGTGATTTCTTCAAGTATCATTGCAATAATGACAGGACTTGTTAAATTTTTAAAATTACAAGAACATTGGATTAATTACAGAACAATTTGTGAAACATTGCGAAAAGAGCCTTATTTACTTGAGGCTGAAATAGGTGATTATAATAAAAACGAAAACAAATATAAAAAGTTTGTTGAAAGAGTAGAATATTTTATATCAAAAGAAAACACGTTATGGTTGACAACCATTGAAAAGAAAGACAGTAATAAGGATAAAGAAAGATGACTTCAGTTATCTTGACACTATCCCTCGAGCCGCGAGCGGCTCGGCACTTCGTGTCATCAGCCCTGCGGGCTGACGAGGATAGTGTCTATCCGATAGCCGCTATGATTTTCTGTAAGAATTTTTTTGGGTTTTAAAGCGAG
>DAINAU010000255.1:0-4387 GCA_036733285.1 bacterium | reverse complement strand
CTTTTTTATTTCTGATTCGTGTCGCCTAAAATTAAATTGTGATTTTGTTTTCATATCATATTTTTTCCTTTAAATAATTAATAAAATTTTTAAATTCGAGTTCCAATTTTATTCGGGTAATCATCGAGTGGTCTTGCAATATCCATTGTATTTCAATAATCGCCTCATTATAATCGGGATTCAAATTTTTTAAATTATCATATTGACACATTTTTTTAAATCTTTCTTTTTCTATTAATTTTTGTTTTTTGTAATTTGAATTTTTAAAATATTCTCTTCTTTTTTCTAAAAGTTCTTCGGTTTCATCAAACATAATAATAATACTCCTAAAATTTTTATAAAAAGCGACGGGGGATTAACTGCAAAATCCGCACCGCCGCCGAAAAGCTAATTAAAATTCGTCTTCATATAATTTATTTATATCTTTATGTTTTAATAATTTAATAGCGGAATAATCAAAAGTCAAACATTTTTTTTCAAGACAAAATTTATGCTGATAACATTTTTGTCTAAGCGGATTTTTATAAAAATTCAAATCCAATTTATCGCGTTTAGGACAAAAAAACAAATCTTTTTTTATTGGTCTTTTAAGTTTTCTACTTAATTTTTTTAATTTACAAATTTTTGTGGTATTGCCTTTTTTATAAGTGCATCCACAAGATAATTCTGTTTTGCGTTGTATTGCAATTCTAATATCCTGCGAACTTTTGTCAAAGATATTTCCACATTGACATTGTAAAACATAAACAAAACAACCAAACTTATTTTTACCTTTTAATTTTATTATAATTGATTTCCCGATTTGCATACCTTCTTTTATTTCAAATTTTCGAGCCGGCATATTAAATATTCAACCTCCTTACAAAATAATATTTAGTTCATTATCAGTATTATAAAAAGAATAATACTCCTTATAATATCCCAACATAACACTTCCCGTTGCTCCGTTCCGGTGCTTCCCAATGATTATTTCTGAATATCTTTTGTTTTCTATATTATCACAATTTCTAATTTTTAAATTAGCTTCTCCAAAATAATAATTTTCGTGAAAAGGGAATAAGACTAAATCAGCGTCTTGTTCGATGTTTCCTGAATCTCGCAAATCAGAAAGTTGGGGTCTTTTATCCGCTCTTTTTTCAACATCCCGCGATAAATGAACTAAAACTACTACAGGGACATCTAATTCTTTCGCAAGCTGTTTTAATAATCGTGTTATTTCGCCGATAATATCATTTTTATTTGCAAATTTATTTTTTGATTTATAAATTATAAAACTTAATAAATCAATTACAATTAAATTTATATTGTCTTGAACTTTATGTTTTTTCGATATTGCAAAAATATTTTCTATTGTCAATCCCGCAGAATCATTAATTAAAATATTATCATTATCAAAATTTTCTGCCGAATTTATTATTGTTCGCCATTCTGTTTCGCTAAATTCACAATCTCTAAATTTGTCAGAATTTATTTTGGATTTTAAAATTATAAAGCGATTAAGTATTTGCTCTTTTGACATTTCCAAAGAAAAAAATAATGATTTTGTATTTTGTAATTTTGCCGAATTGTTTATTATATTTAATACAAACGCTGTTTTGCCCATTGCAGGTCTTCCAGCGATAAAAATCAAGTCTTTCTTTTGTAAGCCGCCTGTTATTGCGTCTAATTTTTCAAAGCCGGTTAAAACGCCTGTCATCGAGATTTCTTTTTTTGATATTTTTTCTATTTTATTTAAATATGCCGGTAATAAATTTTTTAATAAGATTGTTTCATTTTTTTTGACATCGAGCAAAGATAAAATTTCCGATTGCGAATTATTTATTAATTCTTCAACATTTATATCATCTTCTAAAGTTTTTTCATTTATTTCTTTTGTTAAAACATATAATTTTTTCAAATAGTATTTTTCTTTTACTATTTTTATATATGCTTTTATGTTGCTATACGATACCACTTTATCAATAATTTCAGAAATATAAACAACGTTAAATTTATTGTCTTTTATTTTAATTAAATTTATAAGTGTCGTAGCGTCTATTTTTATATTTTTCATATATAGCTCAATCATACAGCTATATATAAATCTGTTTGTAGCGTTATAAAAATAAATTTCGGATTCCAATTCCTGAACTGCTATATTTATATTTGACTCTTTAATTAGAATCGAAGTTAAAATTGATATTTCAGCTTCAGCTGAATAAAAATTGTTTAAATTTAAATTATTAAATATATTGGACATATTGCTCCGCCTCTCCCAAATTCTCTATTCCCATTTTTTTTAATCTCATTTTTATGTTTGAATTAATTAACAGCACCAGCCAGCGTTTGAAATTGTCTTTGTGATAATGAAAGCGTTTTACATAATCAAATTTTTTCAAATTTTTAAGAATTAATTCTCTGGATTTTTCTACTGATTTGGTTTTTTCATATTCCTCTTCTGCTTTATTTTCGTATAATAATTGACTTGCCATATCTTTTGGCTCATAATAATATTTTTCGTATTTTACGCCCTCTACGGTTATCCATTTGTCTAATTTTACGCCTGATACCTCTATCTGTTCGTTTTCTTCTTGTTTTTGAGTTTTATTTTTAAAATTATCATCCGAGAAATTTCCGGCTAATGCTTTTTTGATGTTTTCCGGATTATGCCAAAATTTATGAAAAAATTTTTTATTTTGTAAAAATTGTTTAGAATTATTTATTGCTTTTAATAATTCTGGAGTGTCCCATATTTCTTTTATTGCAGTAATTTGTTCTCTGATAAACGCAGGCGGAATCAAAGGTAATGCCTGAAATTTAAAATTTTCAACAAAAATAGAATTCCAATCTTCGATAATAGAATCGAATTTTGAATTATTATTATTTAAAAAAATCTCCTCATCGCTAATGTCTTGTGCGCGCGCACTATTAATAGCATTATGATGTTTATTTTCTTTTAATTTACTTTCTTTTAATTTACTTTGTGGCATTTCTTCCGAGTTTATCGTAGTTTCTTCCGAGTTTATCATAGTTTCTTCCGAGTTTATCGTAGTTTCTTCCGAGTTTATCAAAGAAAACTCATTTATTTTTTGATTTCTTTTAGTATCATTTATTATTTTGCAATATCTTATTTGAAGTCCTTTAGATGTCAATATTTTTTCTTTTTCCCAAAGTTTTTTATTGAAAAAATTATTATCTAATAAATATAAAAATAATTTATTAGCTTCAGAATATTCTAATCCTGATTCTAAAAATAAAAATTCTTTTTCTTCTTCGCTTAATTTTAAATAATAATTTTCTTTATATATTTGTTGTAGCAGGTAAATATAAAATCCGTATGCTTTAATTGAAAATTTTTTAATTAATATTTTAGTTTTTAAATCATTTTCACAATCTAAATTAAAATACATTAATCCTGTTTTTGTTGGTCTTGCCATTTTATCCACGTCCTTAAATTAAAAACAATAAAAAAAGCCGGAGCAAGTTAGACGTGGAAATTTGAGGTATAAAGATATGCCTTTAAATTTTCCCTTGCTCCAGCAGTATTTTAAAAAATTAAAAATCATAAATAAACCTCATTTTCTACGTCTAACCCCAATTTAACACATAAACTCTAATTTGTCAAGTCTTTTTTTCAATTATTTTCAAATTTTTTCTAAATTGAACGAAATAACGCTTTAGTATGTCATATACTCCCTGCCGCGAAATATTAAGTTTTAAAGCGATGTATTTTATTTTAACATTAGCAAAATATAGTATAATAATGTTTTTGTGTTTTTGCTTTATGTTCGCAAACCAATTTAAAAAATATGTGTTTAATTCTTTTTTTAATAATAAAGTTTCCGGCGTTTCCGGTTCGATTAGTATCATTATTTTTATTCCCGATTTATTCCCGATTTATTCCTAATTTATTCCTAATTTATTCCCGATTTATTCCCGATTATAAATTATCTTTCAACGCTCTAATCTGCCTAATAGCAAGCCGCGCGACCTTAAATAAGCGATGTTTCCGGCACAGGCGATATATACGCCGCATTTCTACTAATTGTCTTAAAATTGCGTATCTCACGCTTTAAAAATTCTCCTTAAATTTTTAAAACAGCTCCGGCTGAATGTCTTTTTGTATCTTTTCAAATTCAGTTTGTTTATATTCAAGATTAAAATTAACAAATTGCCAATATTTAATCCGTGAGTTTGCAATGTCTATATATTCTTGGTTAATTTCGCAACCGTGAATGTCCGTAAAACCCGCTTTTAAGAATCCTATTATTTCAGAACCAGAACCTGCAAACGGAAATAAAACTTTTTGATTAACAGGCATTTTAAGTAATTTAGCAATTTGATAAATAAGTTTTATCGGCTTTAATGTTGGATGATTATTGCCACAAGGATTTGATTTTGAAAATTT
>DAINAU010000254.1:0-4434 GCA_036733285.1 bacterium | reverse complement strand
ACATTTATATTCATAAACATATATTATCATATTTGTTTGTGGAATGCAAGTTTTTTATGAAAAATTTTTTTATCTCTATTTTACCGCTGAACTATTACGCAAATACTAATTAAAAACAACAATTATAGTAATAGAAATTTTTTAATTTTTTTTTATAATAATTGACATTTAAATTTATAATTATAGAATAAAATTGATTTATAAAAAAAATTTTTTATTAAAAAATATGAAAGTATTCGTTGTAATGCCGGCTTATAACGCGGCAAAAACCTTAGAAGAAACTTATAATTTAATACCGAAAGATAATATCAGCGAAATTGTTTTAGTCGATGATTTCAGCAAGGATAATACGGTTGAAATCGCCAAACAACTTCCGATTACCGTTATTACTCATAGTAGAAACCGCGGTTATGGAGGAAATCAAAAAACCTGTTATAATTATTCACTGAAACAAGGCGCGGATATTATTGTTATGATACATCCCGATAATCAATATGATCCGACCATAATTAATCAGCTCGTATTGCCTATAAAAGAAGGCAAAGCCGATGTTGTTTTTGCGAGTAGATTTCTTTATGACCCGATAAAAGACGGACCGTTGCAAGGCGGTATGCCTTTGTATAAATTTGTTTTCAATAAATTTTTGACTTTTGTGGAAAATAAATGTTTAGGAACCTACTTCAGCGAATTTCATACGGGATACAGGGCTTTTTCAGCGGAAATTTTAAAAAAAATTCCGTATTGGACAAATTCTGAAGATTTCGTTTTTGATAACGATATAATCATTCAGTTGTTGAATGTTAAAGCCCGTTTTAAAGAAATTCCGGTTGATACAAAATATTTTATAGACGCGTCGAGTATTAATTTTAAACGAAGTTGTAAATACGGAATTGAAATATTTATTTTGTTGTTTAAGAGATTTTTATTTAATATCGGATTGGTTGATTTTGCGCAATTTGATTTTATAGAAAAACAAATTAATGTTTATAATGAAAATAATTCAATAAAAGAATGTCCGAATTGCCGCAGTTTTCAAAAACATATAATTATTCATGGTTATCCAAAATGGGAAGGGGTTCTGTATAAATGCGAAAATTGCGGATTAGTTTATTATAATAAATTTATGGATATTTCTATCGAGCAAAAGTATCGGAATTTTTATAATGATTCAGGCAAAAGATTCAATTCTATATTTGAATTTTTTATTAAAATATTCAGAAAAGCTCGTTATAATTATGCGTTGAAATTTATTTCAGGCAATACGGTTCAGAAAAAAATCTTTGACATTGCTACTGATAGAGGGCTCTTTTTGAATTTTTTCAAGGAAAAAGGTTGGACAGTTTCAGGCAATCAAATAAATGCTAATGCCGTGGATTACATAAAAAAAAAATATGCTATAGATATTTATAAAGAAGATTTTTTGGATATAGATTTTAAAAATGATAGATTCGACGTTATTACTGCATTTCATATACTTGAACACGTTTCTGAACCGTTCGCTTATATAAAGAAAATATACGGTCTTTTAAATCAAGACGGCATATTTATTTTGGAAGTTCCTAATTTTGAACACAGATTCAGAATTTTTTACGGGTCCCGATGGTTTGCCCTTGATATTCCAAATCATTTATATCATTTTGACCGGAATTTCTTAAGCGAATATCTCAAAAAAAATAATTTTGATATTATAGCCGAACAGTATTTTTCATTTGAATTTTCAATTTTTAACGTTATCCAATCGTGGTTGAATTTGTGGCATTCGGAATCGAATATTCTTTTCAATAAAATTTTAAGAATGAAATCCTTCAAAATGATATTTTCGAGTATTTTTTATAAGGAAATTATTATTATCATAATTAGTATTCCGTTTATCATATATCAAATTTTAAAATTGTATTCCGGCAAAAATGGCGATACAATAAGATTGGTATGTAAAAAAAAATAAATTTTCATGAGCGTATTTGACAAGATAAGAAATTTAGATTGAATCCAATATCAAATTATTACAGGAAAATTTTTTACGGTCAGTTTCAATACCGCTTCTGCGCCTAAATCCGAGTAAGCGATTGTTTCGGATTTGACGACATATTTCGACAGAAGCGCGGCAACCCCTCCGAACGCCGTAAAATAAAGAGCTTTGCCTTTAATTTTTTGCAATGTTCCGCATGTTAACTGTCCTTTTCCGATAAATCCCGTTACTCCCATCTCAACCATGAACGGCATATATTTTTCCATTCTCGCGCTTGTAGTGGGACCTATTGAACCGATTATTTTTCCGGGAGGCGCGGGAGAAGGTCCTGCAAAAAAAATAGTCTGGTTTTGGAGCGGAAAACTTAAATTCAAACCTGATTTTATAGAATCGAAAATTCTTTTATGAGCTTGATCTCTCGCTACAAGAATGTCTCCGGAGATTTCGGTTAATCCGCGATTATTATTTTTTTTTAATAATTTTTTTGTTAAAGGCAAAATAATTTTTTTCATATTTTATATTTTTTATGCTGCGATAAAATGTTATAATTCAAGTCTGCCGATTCTTACGGCATTACAAGATACGCTTATTGAAACCGGCAGCATAGCTATATGAACGGGTAAAAGTTTTATGTTGACTTTGATTACAGTATCGCCGGCTCCGCTTCCCTGAATTCCGATTTTAAGGTTATTGCATTTTTCCAATATTTTTTTTGATAAAAGATTTATTCGTTTGTTTTTATCAGCGAATTCGTCTATCAATATTTTTTTTGAAGTCATAACGCAGTAATCAGCCGGACCGCCGATGCATACTCCGAGTTTATAAGGCGGGCACGCTTTGCTTCCTATTGATTTTATAGTATCTGAAATGTAGCCGATAATGTTTGTCTCGTCGGTAGTCGGTTCGAAAAATTTTAATGCGGTTACGTTTTCGCTGCCGCCGCCTTTTGGGAGAAACCATATTTTGAGTTTGCTTCCTAAAACGATTTCCGTATAAATAAAAGCGGGGGTATTATCGCCGGTATTCGGCAAACGCGTTAAAGGATCGTTAACTATTGATTTCCTCAAATAACCGGTTTTATAACCGTTTGCGACTCCTTCCTGAATCGCGTCCGAGATTATTCCTCTATCAAGTTTTACTTTATTTCCAATCTCCGCATAGAATACGCATACGCCGGTATCCTGACAAATTGGAAGTTTTTCTTTCTTAGCGATTTGATTATTTTTTAGCAGCAGTCCGGCTAAGTATTTAGCTTTTTTGCAATATGTTTTTTTTCTTGAATTGATAAGTTTGATATAATTATTGTCAAGTTGATAATTGGATTCTGCGCAAAGAGCGGCGATTTTTTTTACAATATGAGAATACTTTATGGTTCTGAATTTTATTTTTGGCGACACGGTTAGTTAAAATTTTCTGAGCTCGTCCCGCATTTTTGCGAATTGATTTCGTTCGTGCTCGTTTTCTTTTATTTCGTATTCAAGATATTCAAGTTCTTTTCTGGAACGTATCATATAAAAAATGTAAAGCATTATTATCGTGACAAACAACATCAGCAGTATTATTATCCAGTATAAAACATCAAGTTGGTCTATAAACGACGTCAACCCTTCCAATATTTTTCTCCCGAATATAAAATGTAAACTGCAAAATAAAATTACGCGTTATCATATCAAAACGCGTAATTTTATTTTTAATACCGGCATAAGCCGGTTAAAGCGGAAAAGCTATTCATATTATCAAAAACATTTTGATAATATCATAAATTGATTTTTATAAAAATCAAGCAAATAAATTTACGCTTTGGAAATCGCGTTGACAGGGCATACTTCTTCGCAAGCGCCGCAGTCGGTGCATACTTCCGGATCAATTTTATAAATATCGCCTTCTTTAATCGCGTCAACCGGGCATTCGGAAGCGCACGAACCGCAAGCGATACATTCTTCTGAAATTACTCTTGCCATTTTAAATAACCTCCAAAAATCTTTTAAACTTCAATTCTTTTAAACTTCGAGAATATCTTTTTCTTTTTTTTGATAAATATCCTCAATATCCTTGATATTTTCGTCAGTAATATCTTGAACTACTTTTAAACCTTTTCTATAATCGTCTTCGGTAATTTTAGACGATTTCTGGATTTCCTGAAGTTTCGCGTTAATATCTCTGCGGACGTTTCTGACCGCGACTTTGCAGTCTTCGCATTTAGTTTTAGCGAGTTTGACGATTTTCTTTCTGGTTTCTTCCGTCATTTGCGGAACATTCAGTCTGATAATATTTTTATCAGGTTGCGGCGTTATGCCGATATCGGAAGCGAGTATTGCTTTACAAATAGAATCAATCATATTTGCGTCCCAAGGTTTTATAATAATCATTCTCGGTTCCGGAATACTGACGTTAGCCGCTTGAGTAACGGGCGTTTTAGAACCGTAATAATCGACAATAATCGGTTCTAACATAGCCGCGCTGGC